>JAVHOY010000372.1:0-1227 GCA_036170295.1 bacterium | reverse complement strand
TCTTCTTTCGATCCCGATCGGCAGCAACTCCGCGTCGCCGGGTTTGTATAACTGACGGAACTGCACGTTGCCGCCCTTGAGCGTCTTCTCGACTTCCCAAACGCCGATCATGCTGCGCCCCCCGCCGGACCAGCCCACCTGCACGATCATGTCCACCGCTTGGATGAACATTTCCTTCGCGCCTTCCGAACGCACCCCGACGTCGTTGAAGAGCAATAGATTCAAACGCGTGATCGCAGACTCGGGTCCTTCGGCATGGAAGGTGGACAAGCCCGGATGATCGGACATCTGCGCGCGGAACAAAGCCGCGACCGCATCGCCGCGCCGCATCTCGCCCACGATCAACCATCTCGGCGACATCCGCATCGCGTCATCCACTGCGGAAGCGAGACTGTATGGAACAATGCTCGAACCCACCTGCGCGGGTCTGGCTTCAAGCGTGACCACATGCGGATGATCGAGCCAGATCTCTTCGGGGTCTTCGATCTTCACCACGCGCGCGTCTTTCGGAATGCCGTTGCACAAAGCCGAGAGCAGGGTGGTCTTGCCTGAGGCTGTGCCGCCGATCACCAGAATCCGCAGCGCCTTCGAGACCAGTTCCACCAAACCGTACACCACCTTCTCAGGCGCGACCTTCCACTTGATCAGCAGTTCAGGCGGCACCGGCTTATCCTCAAACAAACGGATATTGATGCTCGGATATCCCAACCCCGGCGCAACCACCGGATGAATGATCTTGATGCGCGCTCCGCCGGGCAAGCCTTCCTGACGCGGAATCTTTGCATCCACCGATGGCGAGGCTTCGGTCACGGCGCGACCCAGCGGCGCAAGCAACGTTTCGGTCGCGCGCCAGACGTCGGTTAATGTCGGAGCGACGGGTAGTTTCTCGAAATTGCCCGCGCCTTTGCGCTGTACCCAAACGCCGCCGTCGGGCGTGACGGCGATCTCGGATAACTTCGCATCCACGCGCAGGAGCGGCTCCAGAAATCCGAGACCGCCCACGCGCGCAACCACGTCGCGGGCGATATCCAACGTCTGAGCGGAGGACGCTTGCAAGCCGAACTTTGAAATCACGGACACGACCAACGGGAGCACATGCCCGACCAACTTCTCGCGCTCTCCGCGCATTTCTGCCAGCGATAGTTTTTGAAGTTGACCGGCGACTTCCTCGATGACGCGCGCGCGATCTTCAGCGCTGAATGGCGGCACAACAGAATCCCAACTCAT
>JAVHOY010000371.1:17123-22698 GCA_036170295.1 bacterium | reverse complement strand
TTTGACGCGGCGCTTCGCGTGGGAATTATTCTCACTATTGTCGCGGGGCTGGCAGGCGCATTTGTATTTCTTTCGCGCAAACAATACATCAGTCGCTTGTGGAACATCAACGCGGAAAGTTTGAGTCAATATATGATTGATATCAAAGCCGGCGCGCGCGGCGCATATTCCAGCGGAGCGTACGCCGCGTTTGAACAACATCCGTGGACGGGCGTGGGCTTTGGCGCGAGCGGTTTTTACATCTACCGAAATCTCCCCGATTGGACTCTGACCACTGTGCCTGAAATCGCCAAGCAACTTAGCCCTGATAATAATTTGTATCCTAACCCCAAAAATCTTTATGTGCGTCTGCTTGCCGAAATCGGGCTGATCGGATTTGTTTTATTTTTTGCGTTTCAATTTTATGTTCTTGGCGATATACTCAGCCTGTTGCGCCGCAAAGAAACATGGGCGCGCTTCGCCGCGACTGCCGGAGTATTTGCATGGTTGGCAATTGCATTTTATAATTTCACTCAGGATTCTCTTGCGACGCCAAACCTCTGGCTGGTTTCGGGCGTGTTAGTGGGAATATCCGCTAAATCTTTTTATAAGGAAATGCAATGATCGTTCTTTCTGTTGGAATGCCGCGCGCGGGATCGGGCTGGCACTATAACCTTATCCACGACTTAATGAAAACCACAGGCTGCGCCGACGCGCGCGACATCCGCGAACGTTATCGCTTGCAAAAAATTCTTACCGAAGTTAACTGCAACATCGGCGCGCTTTCTGCGCGCAGGCTTGGGATGGCGGCTCTGCCCGCGCTGTTCAATACCTTTGTGATCAAAGCCCACGCGGGACCGACGACTGCCTCGCGCTTGCTCTCCACACTCGGACTTCTTCGCGTCACATATATTTATCGCGATCCGCGCGACGCGGCGCTCTCCGCCTATGATTTTGGTCAGCGCGCGCTGACAAAGGGACGCCCCAACGCCTTCTCGTATTTATCCGATTTTGAAAAAAGCGCGGACTTTATGATGGAATACGTTCGCATTTGGGAACGCTGGATCGTCGAGAAGAACGTACTCGTTGCGCGTTATGAAGACTTGCTGACTCATTACGACGCTGAATCGGCAAAATTAGTTGGCTACCTTAAATTGAATCCCAACAATTCCGAAGTTCAATCTGTCGTCGCGCAATATCGTCCCAGCGAAGCCGAAGGTCAGCAAGGATTGCATTTTTATAAAGGCAAAATTGGACGCTTTCGCGAGGCATATAACGAAGAACAAAAAGCGATCTTGAACAAAAGACTGGGCGCGTATTTATCGCGCATGGGATACGAAGCGTAACTTGTTTGAGCGTAAAGACTTATGATTCGTAAATACGATTCACCTTACATGACAGACTGGCTGGCGATCTCCCTGCGTTGGATCGCGCTGGTCGCTATGCTTATCTCGTTGGGAATTGGGGAACCGTTAACCTTAATCGCAATCTGGCCCCTGGCGCTGTTGATCTTATGGAATCTTGCAATGACCGCGCTGGCGGCTTTGAACGTGCGCGTCAGTTATCATCGCGCGGTCAGTATTCTGACGGACCTTGTTTTGATGGGAGCGTTTTACTGGATTCACGGCGGTTTGCGCAGCTCGACATTTTTGGCGGGCTTATTGCCAATATTAACTGGCGCAATTTATTTTGAACTATTTGGCGCTTTGCTCGCTTCTGCATTGTTCTCCGCTTTGGCGATTTTCATAGGCATCCAAGGAAATTTAATTCTTGCGATCGCCTTTTCATCTGTATTGATCGTCTTGAGTCTGGTCTTTGGTTTTCTCAGCCGCAATCTGATTGGACGCATGAAAGAAGAGCGCGAGCAAAAACAAGATGCGGAAGAAAAGAAGGTGTTTTCTCAAGCCGCTATGCAGACCGAACGTATGCGCGCGATCTATGAATTGACTTTGGCGCTGACTTCCACTTTGAGTTATACGCGCGTGCTTGAATCCGCGTTGAATGTCAGCGTATCCGTATTGAATCCCGACCCGGAGCGCGTGGCGGATGATCCGCTTGCGGGCGCGGTGATGTTATTCAAAGATGGAAAATTGCAGGTTGGCGCTGCGCGCGGCTTTACCGCTTCAGATATGCGCGCCGCGTTTGACGCCGCCGAAGAAGGCATTCTCAAAAAAACATTGGACGAAGGCGACGCCATTCATTTCACCGATATTCAAAGCGATCCTGAGTTGAGTCAGATCATCGCGTTTCACAATTGCAAAAGCGGATATTGCTTCCCGCTCCGCAGCGGATTTAACGTTTATGGCGTGTTGCTCTTCGCGCATCCCGACTCTGACTATTTCAACGCTGAACGCTGCAACCTGTTGGATATCATCGGACGCCAATCCGTGAGCGCGATTCAAAACGCGAGCTTGTATCAAGATTTAGTGGAAGAGAAAGAGCGCATGATCGCGGCGCAGGAAGAGGCGCGTAAAAAACTCGCGCGCGATTTGCACGACGGTCCCACGCAATCTGTTGCGGCAATGGCGATGCGGCTAAATATCATCAAACGCATGTTGACCAAAGACGTGAACGCCGCCGGCGAAGAGATTGGCAAACTAGAAGAACTCGCGCAACGCACGTCTAAAGAGATTCGGCATATGCTTTTTACTCTGCGTCCGCTCATTCTTGAATCGCAGGGATTGGCTGCCGCTATAAAATCTATGGCGGATAAAATGCTCGAAACCTATAGCCAAAAAGTTTCCGTCAATATTGACGAGCAAGTCGCCGCTCAATTAGAAATGGGCAAGCAGGGCGTTATTTTTTACATTATCGAAGAAGCGGTCAACAACGCGCGCAAACACGCCGTCGCTGAAGCGATCACTGTGCGCCTGCGCGAAATTGAGAAAGGCGTCGCTTTATTGGAAATTATAGATAACGGCGTCGGCTTTGACATGAAAGCCATGACGCAGGAATATCTCAAACGCGCCAACAGCAGCTTGGGCATGGTCAACCTGCGCGAGCGCGCCGAAATGATCAACGGGATTCTGCAAATGGATTCCACACCTGGACAGGGGACAAAAGTTCGCGTTTATATTCCGCTTACCGAAGCCGCCGCCGACCGTATGCGTCAGGCGCGTAAATAAAAATGCCAATTGCCGCCGACCTTTTTTATTTTTTACACGAGTCTAAAAATTCAAAACGCCCGCCCGTTATTTTGATACACGGCGCGGGCGGAAATTATTTATCGTGGTCTCCGCAAATCCGCCGCATGGATGTTGGAAAAATTTACGCGCTCGATTTGTCTGGTCACGGAAAATCAATTGGCGCGGGCAGGCGTTCCATTGACGAATACGCCGACGATGTCATTGCGTTTATGGATGCGTTGAAGATTGGCGCAGCGGTGATCGTGGGCGTTTCGATGGGCAGCGCCATCGCGCTGACGCTCGCATTGAAATATCCAAGCAAAGTTTTGGGTTTGGCGTTGCTTGGCGCAGGCGCGAAGATGCGCGTAGCGAAAACGATCTTGGAAACGGTTGGCAATGAAGACACATTTACGTCTGCTGTAAATTTTATCAATCAAAATTGCTTCAGCGCAAATGTGTCGCCGAGTTTATTGGAACTTTCAAAGCGTCAGATGATGGAAATGCGCCCGCAAATTTTGTTGGGAGATTTCTTCGCGTGCAATGAATTTAACGCAATGGATCAACTGCCGCGCATTTTGACTCCCACGCTGCTAATCTGCGGCGCCGAAGATAAGATGACCCCCGTGAAATATTCCCAATCGTTGCTCGCCGCGATTCCTAACGCGCGATTGCAAATCATTGAGAATGCCGGTCATTTGGTCATGCTCGAACAACCTGAGATTGTCGCCGAGTTGCTGAAGGATTTTATAGATAAGATAGTGGCGAACAAAAATATTTATTTGGACGCAGATGAACGCTGATTTACGCTGATAAAAAATCAGCGTCTTCTGCGTTTTTCAGCGTCCCGTTTTAGAGTTGAGAAACGGAATTGCATTCATTACCGCTTTGGCGCGATGGCTGATGCGGTTTTTTGTTTCTATATCCAACTCTGCCATGGTTTTATTTAATTGGGGAAATAGAAAGATGGGATCATAACCGAATCCGTTTACGCCGCGTTCTTCGGGGATAATTTCGCCATAACAAGCGCCTTCTGCAATTTCAACTTTTCCGTTAATGGCAATCGCAATCGTCGCGTGGAAGTGCGCCGTCCACGGACGCGGTTTGTCTTTTAGCTTTTCAAGCATATATGCGCGGCGGTCTGCGTCGCTTGCGCCCGCTTTGGGATGATAGCGCGCAGAGTATAAGCCGGGCGCGCCGTCAAGCGCATCCACTTCCAAACCTGAGTCGTCGGCGAGCGAGACAAGTCCGCTGGCGTGTGCGAAGGCGATGGCTTTCTTGCTTGCATTCTCAATATAGGTTGCGCCGTCTTCTTCCACTTCAAGGTTTAAGTTAATGTCGGCGGGTGTGACGAGTTCTATATTCAAACCCTTCAATAACTCCTGAAGTTCTTTTACTTTGCCTTTGTTGTTTGTGGCGATGAGAAGTTTTTTCATGGCGTGTCCTTGTGTAGGACAGGCTTAAGCCTATCTTACGATATTCAACGCCCATTTTGCGTGTTCTCTGACGAGCGGCTCGTTATCTTGCAAGGCTTGTTCTAAAATTGGGATGCCGTTTTTATTTCTGTTGTTGCCAACTGCGACGGCGAGGTTGCGTAAATATCCGCGTCGCTTGGCGCGTTTGATGGGACTCTGTTTGAAGCGCCGATTAAATTCGACGGGGGTGAGCAGTAAGTCTGAAGGGAGCGCAGCCGCGCTATTCGGGACGAGGGATAAATCGGCGGGCGCGGAGAATCGATTCCACGGGCAGACTTGTTGGCAGACATCGCATCCAAAAATCCAGTTTTGCATTTGCGGACGCAGGTCTTCGGGAATCTCGCCTTTGTTTTCGATGGTGAGATATGAAATGCAACGGCGCGCGTCCAGCGTGCGATTGGGAAGAATACATTGCGTGGGGCAGGCTTGGATGCAGCGCGTACAGGTTCCGCAGTGATCGGCGATGGGCGCGTCAGGTTCGAGCTCGATGCCGAGCAAAATCTCCGCGAGCAAAAATGTGGAGCCGACTTTGGGGTTGATCAGCATGGAATTTTTGCCGATCCAGCCTAAACCGGCGCGCTGCGCGAGTTCGCGTTCGAGGATGGGACCTGTGTCTGTGTAATATCTGTTGGGGATTTTGTGCCCGAGTTGCGTTTCGATGAATTCGACGATCTGTTTTAATTTTTGCGGGATGATGTCGTGATAGTCGTCGCCGAGCGCGTAAGCGGCAATTCTAAATTCTGAATTTTGAATTCTGAATTCTGAATTGGAATACGGCATAGCCAAGACAAGGATGGATTTACATTCTGGCAAAACGAGTTTTGGGTCGGCGCGTTTTTCGTTTTGAAGATATTGCATCCCGCCGTGATAGCCATTTGCTAACCATGATTGAAAAAACTCATATTGCGCGAGCGGTTCGGAAGAAGCAACGCCAGTTAGGGTAAACCCTAACTGGCGCGCTTTTTGTTGAATGGCTTGTTTTAGTTCGTTCAATTTATT
>JAVHOY010000371.1:12267-17023 GCA_036170295.1 bacterium | reverse complement strand
TCTCCCGAAGGGGGAAGGACTGAGGATGAGGGAGATTGGGTTATTGAATCGTGAAGCGAATCCAAACCATAGGACCAAAAGCGTTTTTCGCGTCATCCTGCATTTTCCAGTAGGCTTCGTATCTGCCAGCCGCTTTTGGCGTGGTGAATTTTACGACAAAAGATTGAGCGTGTTGCGGCTCGGTGAATACGTCTTTTTTGGTAATGATAATGCTTTCCTTTTCCCATTTAATCTCAGGGTTAGAAAATTCCGTCACGAGGGCAAAGATATAACCTTCGTCCCAGACGCATGTGCCGGTATTTAAGATCGTCCATCCCTTTGAATAAGATGTTCCGCCTTTGAGTTCTTCCCAATCTACATTGGCGACGTTTGTTTCGCCGATGTAACTGCCGTCATTGCAGCCGTTTTTTGTAGTGACGGTTGGGACGACTCCCGCTGTTGTGGGTTGCGGCGCAAGCGGAGTGAATCCTGCAATCGGCGTGCCAAGCGCAAAGGGTGTGCTCGCTCCTCCGCCGATGGGCGCAAAAGTGGGAATGCTTACTGTCGTAGATGTTGGCAACGGAGTATTGGAGGCGGTTGGATTCGCCAGAGCGGTCTGAGTTTGTTGCGAAGCGGCTTGCATCAAGATGTCATTAAACGCCTGAGTTTGTATCGCGCCGATATCTTGCGTAGGGGCTGGCGCAGCTCCCAGATTGCATGAACTTAACAGGATGGCGGTCAACGTTGCGACGCTCACCAGCCAGAATGTTTTGCGAAATTGCATGTGATTAACCTCCGAAAATGATTAACTTGATTATAACGCAGCTACGGAGTAGGCGTTTCGGTAAAAGTCGGCGCGGGCGTAAACGTGGGCGTGGAAGTCGGTCTGCGCGTGGGCGGTATGCCTTGACGAAGAATATGCGGATTGAGCCACAAGGCGTTATCTTGATTGTTTTCGCCGTTCGCGCCGACGATCAGAATGAACTTGACCGTTTCACCCGCCAATCCGCTCAAATCAAGATCAACGGGATAGTATTGCCCTTCGTAGACTTCGCGCCAACTTGCCAGCGTTTTGATCACGCCGTTATTTTTATAATCCAGCCGAAAGATCACGTCGCATTTGTTCGATCCATACTGACAATTGACAATCGTTCGGAATCGGTCGCCCGCTTTCACGACGATGGCGGGATATTGTCCGCTAATGACGCCGTTATTTTTATCTTGCGGCGAGACAAGCAACGCGGGTTCATTTTCGGTTGCGCCGTTTTCCATGACGGGCGCAGTCAACTTGACTACGAATCCGTTTGCGTCGCCTTGCGCGCCGGGACAAGGCAACGCGCCGCTTCTATTTTCCCAATCCGCTTTGCAATATTGAGCGGCGAAACTATAAGCGATATAAGCGTTTTCCGTCACGGTGATGTCCGCCCAAAACGAAGCGTCCGCTTGCTTGCCGATTCCGAACAAAACGCCCGCAGCGTTTCGTAGCATCCAATAGCTGCGATACTCTCCATTTTTATTGGGCGCGTTAAAAGTTATTTGAAGGTCAATCGTTTCGCCGGGCGCGACGTTTTGATTTAATGAAACCGCGTCGGGCGCGTTCATCGAGTCGCCGCCGCTGAAAGCCAGCGCGTAAGAAGTCGTCCATGAACACACGCCGACGTTTTGAATGCGCCAAATTTTGACGAAGATCGAATTGCGCGTCACGACGCTTCCGTCCGCGTAGGTCACGTCTTTGACAAATTGCGCCGCGTCGCATCTCGGCGTTGGCGTTGGATTCGACGCGCCGATAGTTTTCGTCGCTTCAATGGCTGCGCCTGCGGTCGCGGTGGGCGGCGGCAACCCTGGAGTGACGGTCAAGTTTGGCTGCGGAGCGCGCGCTTCAAGCGTTTGCGCCGACGCGGTGTAGAGTCCATTGAGGGTTGCGAATGCGTCGGGCGTTGTCGAGTTTGCGAGGGCGTTGCACGCTAATTGCGCGATCATCATAAAACTAATGAATAGAATCAGCGGGGCTTGTTTTGTGTGCATAGTTTCTCCAAAGATTAAAGACGTTCGCACAGTATAAACGGTTCCCCATATTTGCCGTTAAAAAAAAGAAGCCGGCTTGCGCCGACTTCTCAAGAATTTGCGCTGCGAGATCAACCGCCGCAGGTCTTCGTAAATTCCACATGCGGATAGTCTGTGTATTGATAATATTCGCCGTCTGAAATTCCAATCGCAATCGCCATCCAGCGCGTGACGGCGTTGCTTGCTAGGTTTAATTTCCAACTATTGGAAATCACAATGCTGCCTGCGGATTCCATTTTGATAACGTCTTTATGGTAGATCGTATGCCCGTCGCTTTGCGCCCAATAGTATTTGAATTCAAGCGGTCCATTGGTGGTGACGGTGGCGTATGCGGTGTAGTTGATGTTTGCCGGACAGCCGCTGGGCGGTTCGCGTTTCATTTCATAAGTAACCGACGTCACCGCGTATGCGGGTTTTTCCGACGACGAGACAACAATGTTTGCAGAGAATGGAACGCTGTAATCTCCTACGCCAAAGTTGACTCCGTCTGGAGTTTGCAAAACCCATTTGGATTTATAACTTCCATCTGCGGCGGGGGCGGTCAGAATCAGCGAGATCGGCACAACGCCGCCCGGCGCGACAATCTGCGGCAGGTTATAAACGTACGCGCCGCCGAGAGTGTCGCCATCCCAGAAGATGATCTTGTAACTCGTGTCCCATGTGCATGAACTCGCGTTTTTGATTTCCCATGTTTTGGTGAATTTCGCGTTGGGTTTGAAGATTGTCCCATCCACAATGGTTTCGCTGACGAAGCTGGCTTTAGCGCATGGGTTCGAGCCTGCATTGACGGGCGAGGTTGCCGAGGCAACGGGCGCAAGCGGCGTCAGCGTGGGCGAAAACATTAATGCAGATTGCGTCGCGGTGATCGTCGCTTCAGGCGCGGATGTTGGCGCGCTTTGCTCCGCGTTCTTTGCGGCGACGGTCAGCGCCACCGCGGTTTGAATATATGGGTCTTGCGTGGCTTGCGCGCCGCAGGCGCTGATGAGCAGGGATGTTGTTATTACGGTTAAGAATATATATTTGAACATTTTTCTCCTTTTATTGCAAAGAGTATTATATGCGATTTGATAGCGCGGCGCAGAGGATTATTTTTGGCTCTTTTGGATTTACCGCAACAGACCGCCATGTATAGCGCGCGGCGCAAGGCGAGTTAAATAAAAAATGACCGAATGATCTCGGTCATTTTTCTGTTTGCTTATATCTTAATTGTTACAACTGCAAGAGCCGCCGCAGGAACATTCGCCTTCGCCTTTTTCGCCATGCTCATGTTTGTTGGCGTTGGGACTGTTGACCGCAAAGCCCGCGCCATGTTGAGGATCGTTTACAAAATCAATGGTCGCCTCGCGCAGATAATCAATCGAGACGTTATCCACCACCACTTTTACGCCGTTGGCTGTGAATGTGGTATCCACGTCGCGGAAGTTATTGTCGAGCGCCATCCCAAAGTTCACGCCGCAACAGCCGCCGCTCGCAACATACACGCGCAACGCATAGCCCTCAAGTTTTCGCTCGTCAAGGATATCTTGAACGGCTTTGCTGGCGGCGGGGGTTAATGTAAAGAATTGAGTGTCAATTTCTTGGAGCATGTTTTTCTCCTATTATGAATAACGCTAAATTTCGCCGAATACTATCAGATTTAGAATGCGTTGTCAAACTTTATAACGATATGTTCCATGATTTTCTCAAAGTTGATTTTTTTACTCCGCAATTTTACAGGAGGAGGGCTGCGCGTAAACGACCAGACAATCTACCCATTGATTCTCAAAGCGTATCAAAATGTGAATTTCTCCGAACGTTGCGTCGTATTCTCTGACCAAGAGCGTTCTTGATTCGACGACATATTTTTTTACCGCATTCAACGAACTCGCGTGTATCTTGCGGGCGGCGTCTTCATCAATGCGCGGATTATTTTTATTGTCCAGCGTAAATTGAACGGCGTTGTTCATAGATACCAGCGCGTCTCGAAACTGCATGTTGATCATATTGTCGGCAATGACGCCGCTTAAACTAATCACGACGACGCAAAAAAAGAAGGGGGCGATCTTTCCAAAAAAGGACGCGGAAAAAACCGACGACTCTGTAATCGGCAGTTGCGTCACTCCAATAATCAGCGCAAAAGGAACGATCCACGAAGCCGCCACGCCGAAGCGCACCCCCAGTTCGACGTCTGTTGAGTAATTTAAGAACGAGCCGATTTGCGGGTTGATTTTTGAAATGAGGAAAGGATTGATTTGCAAAGGCAGGACGATGATTAGCCATGCAAATAATAACGCAGGGATCAGCCAAAAAATAGCGCCTAATAAACTGTTTTCAAAACGCGCAGTCAGCCAACCTGTCATTGCGCCAATGCTGGAGCAAAAAATCAGCGCAACGCTTAAACTGAGCCATGGGAGGTAGGCGTGCGATTGACTCAATACATAACCGTCCCAGCCCCACGAAGAAACTGCAAATGCAAGCCCGCCAATCGCGCCATAGGCTATGCCCGTGAGGCGTTTTGATTTAATAATGTCGGGACGCGCTTCCGCTTTTTTTATTGATTTTATGTTTGCCATATACTCTCCATATTTGCGGCGCAATTGTACTCATAAATGATTTTTAGCGTAATCAAAAGACCGCCGTTATCGGCGGTCTTTTGATCTGTGCCCCCGGACAGACTCGAACTGTCCTTTTCAGCTCCGGAGGCTGACGCTCTGTCCACTGAGCTACGGGGGCG
>JAVHOY010000371.1:7575-12167 GCA_036170295.1 bacterium | reverse complement strand
CCGCTGGGGCGATGGCGGAATCGGCAGACGCAACAGACTTAAAATCTGTCGTTGGCAACAACGTGAGGGTTCGACCCCCTCTCGCCCCACTTTTTTCATGTCATTGCGAAGGCGGTCTTATCCGCCTGAAGCAATCTCTTGTATGCGGAGACTGCTTCGTGCCTCGCAGTGACATTTGCATCTAAAAGGAAATCATGTTTTTTAATCGTCAGAGCCTTGAAGAGATTGAAGACAAAAGTCTTGCGCCCTATGGGATGAGAAGCAAAGACTCAAAGGGACGCGCTTACTTGGGCGGCGAGCCTGACTACCGCACTTCCTTTCAACGCGACCGAGATCGAATCTTGCACACCACCGCCTTTCGCAGGCTGGAATATAAGACGCAAGTTTTTGTCAACTTTGAAGGCGATTATTTTCGCACACGATTAACTCACACGCTGGAAGTCGCGCAAATTGGGCGGACGCTGGCGCGCGCGCTCGGCGTAAACGAAGACCTCGTCGAGACGATCTGCCTCGCGCACGATCTCGGTCACTCCCCGTTTGGACATTCGGGCGAAGTCGCGCTGGCGCGTTTGATGAAAGACTTCGGCGGGTTCGATCACAACAAGCAATCGTTGCGCATCGTTACCGAGCTGGAGCAGCGTTATCCAGAATTTCCCGGTTTGAATCTCACTTGGGAAACGCGCGAAGGCATGGTCAAGCATGAATCGGAATACGATATTTCAGACGCGCGCGAGTTCAATCCCGATTTGCGCGGCAACCTCGAAACGCAAATCGCTAACGTTGCGGACGAACTCGCGTACACCACGCACGACCTTGACGACGGCTTGCGTTCGGGAATGATCGATCCGCAAATATTGGACGGCGTTGCGTTATGGGAAATTCTGCGCGAGACGTATAACTGGCGCGGAACTATCCTTGACGATATGGAGCGCCATCGCATGATTCGCCATTTGGTCGGCTTGATGGTGACGGATATGTTGCAAGCCACCGAGGCGCGCATCAAAGACAGCAAAGTTAAAAGCGCGTTGGATATTCAAAAGTTGAAACACAACCTCATTGGTTACAGCGAAGAAATGCAGCGCCGCAACCGCGAGCTAAAAGACCTATTGTATAAAAAATTGTATCGTCATTATCGCGTCGTGCGGATGCAGGTCAAAGCCGAGCGCATTATTTCAGATTTGTTTCACGCCTACCGCGCCGAGTCTGCCATGTTGCCAGACCACGTTCAATTTTTCATCGAGAAGCGCGGACTGGAGCGCACCATCTGCGACTACATCGCGGGCATGACCGATCGTTACGCTATCGAAGAACATCAAAAATTATTCGACCCCTTTGAAAAACCGTAATCGGTTTTGATTTGAAGGGGGCGTATATAAAAAATCCCTCGCTATTTACGCTTATTAAACAAAAGGAATAACTCATGTCTCAACCTAATTACCTTACCCCTGAAGGCGAAGCCAAATTGCAAGCCGAGCTGATCGAGCTCAAAGGTCCGCGCCGCGATAAACTTTCTCAACAACTGCGCTCCGCGATCCAAATGGGAGACCTTTCGGAGAACGCGGATTATCATCAAGCCAAAGAGGATCAAGGCTTTTTGGAAGGGCGCATCCAAGAGATCGAATCCATCTTGCGTAATGCTGTGATTATCGAAGCGAACGCCAACAAAGAGGCGGTCTTTGTCGGCGCGCGCGTCACCATTCAAGAAGCGGGCTTTGATCCTGAAACGTATCACCTCGTCGGTCCCGCTGAAGCGGATCCGCGCAAAGGAAAGATTTCGCACGAATCGCCGATTGGGCGCGCGTTGATGGATAAAAAAATCGGCGAGTTCGCCGAAGCCGAAACGCCGGGCGGGAAGATCAAATTCAAGATTTTGAAAATTGAATAAAAAAAAGACCGCCTCATTCGAGACGGTCTTTTTTTATGTCTTGGAAATTATCCTTGCGCTTGAGAGCCTTGACGGGGCCAGATGGCAAGTTCAAGCGTGATGCGTTCAAAGTAACTATTGGTGGGCAGCGGACCGCTTCCGTATTGAAGGTCGACAACGGTGGCGAGTAATTGCAGCGTGGCGGTTTCAAGCAATACCTGAGATTGAGGCTCCACTTGCACAAGCTCGCCTTTCGGTTCAAGTCGCGCGCGGATAGCCGCATCGCCGAAGGCGTGTTGCGACATCAATACTTTTGTCGCGGTTTTGATGTCGTTCTTGTCGAACAACCAAATTTCAAGCGCGGTGACTTTTTTCGGGTCGCCGACGCCGATGGCTTCCGACACGCCGACGCCATACTCGCCCATGAATTCGCCCGCCTGCGTATCAATGCTGAAAGACTCGTCGTATAAATCGTCGCCAAGCACGAAGGTGGTCATTGTTTGAGTAATGGGCGGCGCGAGCCCCATTTGCTCGAAGTTTGTTTTTTCGGCTTTGCGGCTGAGCTCTGTGGCTTGCATGGTGGTGGTGACTGTCCCGCTGCCGCGTTTGCCCAGCAAGCGATAGGCGTACCATGCGCCCCAGCCCATGACGCCGAGCAGCGCGATAGCGATAACTCCCAGGACGATGGTTCTAAGCGGAGACCCGCTGGTCGTTTCTGCGGGTTGATCGCCGCCGTTTGCCGCAGCGATTTGTGTGACCAGTTCGCCGTATGATTTTATGACGGGGCGCTCCATGCCGCGCGGATCGCTCAAAACTTTATCGTACGCGGCTTGCGCGCCCGCGCCAAGATTCTGCCAACGCTGAAAGGCTAAATTCGGGTCGGGGTTGAGGCGATAGGAATCAATCGTCATACGCAGATAATCTTCCTGCAAGTCTGCGCGCAGATACGAAGGGGTGGCGTTTATAAATTGAACGGGGGCAAGCACATACGCCCAGAGCAATCCTAAAACCAAGCCGCCAACGAATAGCCCGATTTGGATCCAGGGTAATTTTTTTGCTAAAGCGACTATAAATTGCATATTGCGCTCCTTAAGCGTGACATTTGTTAAGACTGATTATAACCCGAACAAGCGCGGAGCGAGATAGTTTCTTGCTCTCAAATTATTTTCTTTCCATCAAATATAAAACTCGTTCCGAGTCGCGCACACTTTCCGCTTTGCGGATATTAAATTTTTTGGAGAACGCAGATTCAAATCCTGCGCGGGTATAAGCGGGAAAAATGTCTTCGCGCGAGGCGAGTAATTTTTTCACCTGCGAATCGGATTTGGGTACAAACTCAATCGCCAGCCATTTACAATGCGCCGCGAAAAATTCCGCGAGTTGATTCAGCGGCACGTTATTGGAGATTGCCAGATGATGAATAATCGCCAGCGCGAGGATCATATCCGCGGGACCGCGCGCGCCGAATGAATCGCGCTCGGCGTTATCCCAGCCAAGCGCGGGACTCGGATTTGTTAAATCCAAAACCAACGGCAAAATGTTTTGCTCTTTTTTTGATTTGACGGTTCGATAATTTTGTTCAACCGCCGCTGGATCAATATCAAACGAGACCGTAAACGCGCCCGATGACGCGGCTTCGCGGCTGAATACGCCGATGTTGCCGCCCAAATCCCAAACGAGGTTTGGCTTTACTTCAGCCGACCATTCTTTCACCAATTGTTTTTTATGCTCAAAAGCGGAATCAGTGTAGTTTGTGTTTTCGTAATAATCGCCCCACTCTGTTCCAGCGGGTTTCCACGTTAATTTTTTAATTGTCGCTTCAAGGCTTTCAATTAAACCAGTCAGCGCTTGCTTGCTCATTCCGCCTTTGCGCGGCGCGACGGCTTGGTGCGAATATTTTTTCTGCGCGCCCGCGTGAATGTGAATATGCGCGAGCAACCCAAAATTGAATTTTGTTTTTGCGGGCAATAAAGCGCTGGCTAGGTCGAGCGGAACGCCGTCAATGTACACGCGCAATAACTGATTCAATCTCACGTCGCGTAAACTCATCAGCGCCAGCGGCGCGAGGAAGTGCTGGCAGAATTGCTTGTATGCAATCCACGGCTCGCCCTCCTTATAAATTTCAAAGGACAGCGTGTCAATCAACAGCGCTTTGCCGCGCGCGAATTGGATGTTATACGCGCTCGCGTCTTTGAGCGACATCTCCAATTTCATCGCGCGTTTTTGAATGGATAAGGTTGCAAGCGCGGCGTCTTTCAATTGACTGAACGACCATTCATACGGATAGGAGATGAACGGCGCGAGTTCCGGTTGAATGATTTTGAACGCCGTATCCGACTCTGCGGGCAGTTGATCCACTTCAACATGCGGAATCAAAAGATTGGCTTTGACCAATTTTGCGTACAAGCCAGAATCCATCAACCGCGCATAATCGTTTGAATATGCGCGGTTGATCTGTCGGTATAAGATTCCGTTTCGAGAAAACAGGAATCCGCTTGGGTCGCGGAATGACGCGGAGAGTTTTTCAGTTTGAGTCATTTTCCGAATCGTCTTCATCCTCTTCTTTGGGTTTTGCGCCAAAGATTTTTTTAATGCTGCTCCATGAAGCGCGGATCAAAACGCCCAAGCCTAATAAGGCGGCGATTGCGATTTGAATGATGAAACTCCCGGTGCCGGGGTCGAGATAGGGAAGCGGCGTAAAGTGCATTTTATTTTCCTTATATTCTGT
>JAVHOY010000371.1:5201-7475 GCA_036170295.1 bacterium | reverse complement strand
AAAAGATTCGTGACAATTGAGACATTGCGCTTCGCGTTTGTTGGCGACGACCAACATGCCCTTACATTTGGGACAAGGCTGGGCGAGCGGTTTCTTCCACGAAGTGAAATCGCAGTTTGGATAATTGACGCAGCCGAAGAAGGTGCGTCCCTTACGAGTTTTGCGTTCCACCAATTCGCCGCCGTCAGTGGGACATGCCACGCCGATTTTTAATAACCACGGCTCGGTGTAACGACATTCAGGGAAGCCGCTGCATGAAATAAATTTTCCAAAGCGACCAAAGCGAATGACGAGCTCTTTGCCGCATTCGGGGCAGGCGCGACCAATCGGTTCAGGTCCCGATTTGGTAACAGGCATTTCGGCTTGCGCTTTTTTCACGTCCTCCGCAAAGGGCGTATAAAATTCGCGGATCGCGTCCTGCCAAATCATTTCGCCGTCCGCGATTTTGTCGAGGTCCGCTTCCATGTGCGCGGTGAAGTTGTAATCCACCACTTCGGGGAAGTATTCAATCATCAAGTCGGTCACTTGCAAACCCGTGTCGGTTGGGATGAGACGCTTCTCTTCGCGGATCACATATCCGCGCTGTTGAATAGTGGAGATGGTCGGCGCGTAAGTGGACGGACGACCAATTCCGTTTTCTTCCAAAGATTGAACTAATGAGGCTTCTGAGAAGCGCGGCGGCGGTTGCGTGAAATGCTGGTCGGGAATCAAGCGAACCAATTCTTGTTTTTGACCTTCGGCAATGCCTGCCGGAATTTTCACGTCTTCATCTTCTTCGGGCTTCACGTCTTCGTTCTTGGCTTCTTCATATACAACCATAAAGCCCGCGAACTTTACCGCCGAGCCAGAAGCGCGCAACAGATATTCATGCGCGTTGGTTTTGCCTGTCACTTCAACTTGCAGCGTATCAAAGACAGCCGCTTCCATTTGCGACGCGACAAATCTCTGCCAGATCAAACGATATAGTTTGAACATCGCGGGATCTAAATATGGCTTCATCTTTTCAGGATCGCGCATGACCGAAGTGGGGCGCACGGCTTCATGCGCTTCTTGCGCGCCCGCAGATTTTGTTTTGTAGATTGGCGCTTCGGCGGGCAGATAATCTTTGCCGTATTTGCCAATCACATATTCGCGCGCTTCGCTTTGCGCGATGGTCGAGACATTCATCGAGTCGGTGCGCATGTAGGTAATCAAACCCGTCGCGCCGCCTTCGCCGACATCCTGACCTTCATATAATCCTTGCGCCAATCCCATCGTGCGCTTTGCCGTGAGACCAAGTTTGCGCGAGGCTTCTTGCTGCAAAGTGGAAGTGGTAAACGGCGCGAGCGGTTTGCGTCTGCGTTCGCTGCGTTTGACTTTTGTGACAGCATACGCGGCGGTTTCCATGTCAATCAAAATCGGATCCACGATTTCTTTTTTTGTAAGTTCCGGATCTTTATCGTCAATCCGCGCGAGCTTCGCGATGAAATTGGATTTCAATTTTTCGGGTTTGAACTCGCCGTGAATGGACCAATATTCGACGGGCTTGAAATCTTCAATTTCGCGCTCGCGCTCCACGATGAGTCTCAGCGCCACAGATTGCACGCGCCCCGCAGAAAGCCGCCCGCGCACTTTCTCCCACAAAATGGGGCTGATGCTGTATCCGACGAGACGGTCCAACACGCGGCGCGCTTGCTGCGCGTTGACCAAATCCATGTTGATCTGGCGCGGGTGCGCGAACGCTTCCGCGACTGCGGGCGCGGTGATTTCGTGGAAGACGACGCGCTGCGTGCGCTCAGGTTCGATCTGCGCGGATTCCATCAGATGCCACGAGATGGCTTCGCCTTCGCGGTCAGGATCGGTTGCGAGGAAAATTTCTTCGGCGGTCTGCGCGAGTTTTTTAATTTCCTTAACGATGTCTTTCTTTTCGTTTGGCACGCGATACTTCGGCTCGAAGTTATTCTCCACATCCACAGAGAGTTGCGACTTAAGCAAATCGCGGATATGTCCCACCGATGCGCGAACGGTATATCCCTTGCCAAGAAAACGCCCGACAGTTTTTGCCTTCGCAGGCGATTCGACGATGACGAGTTTGCCTGCGCGTTTGATGACCTTTGCAACTTTCGGCGGCGCGACCATATCCGTGTGCGCGTCTGTGCGTCCCATGCGGTACATTTTTGTTCCGCACTCTGGGCAAGTTCCCGTAGTAACTGGAGACCCCTTCGCGTTAAATCCCGCGACCGGGTCTTTGACTTCTCTTTTCGCCTTACACTTCATGCAATAGGCTTCCATTAA
>JAVHOY010000371.1:0-5101 GCA_036170295.1 bacterium | reverse complement strand
TTATAAATATATTTCCTGATGATGTTTCCTAAGATGTTCCACCACATCTTTTACTTTTTGCGATTGATCCGCTTTGCAGATCATCACCACGTCGCCTGTATCCACAATGACCATATCATCCACGCCGATGGTGACGACGAGACGGTCGCCGCCGCCGTTGTAAACCAGCGTGTTATGGGTTTCATGCGCGAGGTGCAGACTATTGTTCGTCGCAATATTCCCATTCATATCGGGCAATAAAACTTCAAACATGGAAGACCACATGCCAACATCGCTCCACCCCAAACCGCCCGCAGGTAGGACGGCGACACGCTCGGCGTTTTCCATAATACCATAGTCCACTGTTTCGACTTTGAGCGGCTGCCAATTTTCATTTAGCGTTGCATCCTGCGAATCCGTTCCCCATGCGTCCGCGATTCTTTTTAATGCTTCATTCAGCGCGGGCATTTGTTTTTCAATCTCGCCGAGAATCATATCCGCGCGCCAGATGAACATGCCGCTGTTCCATGAATGATCGCCTGTGCGGAGCAATGCGCGCGCGGTTTCTTCGTCCGGTTTTTCTTTGAAACTTTTTACTTTGTACGCGGGATATTTGTACGCTCCGTTCAGAGATTCGCCTTGTTGAATGTACCCATACGCGGTGGATGGGGCGGTGGGCGTAATGCCCAATGTGACCAAATACCCGTCTGCGGCGACTTCAAACGCGGCTTTGAGCAAATAGTGGAACAGGTCGCGGTTGCGGATGAAATGATCCGAAGGCAGAATCGCCATCGTTGCGTTTACATCGCGTTTGTGAAGGACAGCCGCCGCCAAACCAACAACGGACGCGGTGCCGCGCGGCGCAGGTTCGATCAAATAATTTTCCGCAGGAATTTCTGGCGCTTGCAATTGCATTTCCCGCGCTTGATCTTCCACAGTCACAACCAAGATTCTCTCAGGCGGAAATAAATTTTCCAGCCGAGCGACTGTGCTTTGGAATAAAGTTTCCTGTCCAATTAAAGGGAGCAATTGCTTGGGACGTTCTTTTCGTGAGACGGGCCAAAGGCGCGTCCCGCCTCCGCCTGCCATGATGACTGCATATGTGTGTTCCATAATTACGAATTACGAATTACATAATTCGTAATTCGTAAAAACTCCTTAAGTTTTGTAGTTGCCTTGCGCTTCGCCTACCGCGACGTAATTCATGCCGCCGAGTTGACGCGCCATGCCTTTCAATTCCATCAGCGCCAGTGTAGCAGAAACTTTCTCAATGGGCAAATCGGCTTGATTGCGAATCTCGTCTATGTGTTTGGGTTCGGCGCTCAATACGTTTAATAATCGCGCTTCGGTCTCGTCGGCGGGCAAAATTTTTCGCGCGGTCTTATGTTCGCCAATGCGATTGAAGTCCAGCGCTTGCATGACGTCATTGACGCTCAACAATGGCAACGCGCCGTTTTGAATTAACTTGTTCGTGCCTTTGCTTTGCGGCGCAAGGATGCTGCCCGGCACTGCAAAAATTTCGCGTCCTTGTTCGGCTGCAAATTCGGCGGTGATCAACGCTCCGCTAGTTTCGCCTGCTTCAATGACGACAACCGCCAACGATAAACCTGAAATGATGCGATTGCGCGGCGGAAAATTGGAAGCCTCTGGCGGCGTGCCGGGAACATAATCGCTGATAAGCGCGCCGCGCTGAATCATTTGCTCCGCCAATTTTTGATGCTCAGGCGGATAAATTTTATCCACGCCCGAACCGAGAATGCCAATGGTGCGCCCGCCGGCTTTCAGCGCCGCGTGATGCGCCACCGCGTCCACGCCGCGCGCAAGTCCGCTGATGATGGTGATTCCATTTGAAGCGAGAAACGCCGCAAGTTCTTCCGCCACCTGCCGACCATACGGCGTCACTTGCCGCGTGCCGACAATCGCAACCGCAAACAAGTCGTCGGGCAAATATTCGCCGCGAATATACATCACGGGCGGCGGTTGGTCAATCTCTTTTAGGCGTGTGGGGTAGGCTTCATCTTGCCATGTGAGGATTTTGATTCCCTGAGATTCGATTTTCTCCCAGACTTGATCCAAGTTCACAGTCTTACGCGCCGCGATGACGCGCTCTACGATCTTCGCCCCCAGCCCTGATTCTGCTAATTGAATTGGGTCGGCGCTCCATGCGGATTCCAAATCGCCGAAGTATGCCACGAGTCCCTGCATCCGCACCGCGCCGATTCCTTTGATGAGATTGAATCCGACCCAATATTTTTTCTCGTCCATAATAACGTCGCAACGTTAAAACGTTTGAACGTTCTAACGTTTACAACCCTTCCAGCAAATGTACTTTCATCACGCGCTGATTCATATCTATATTCAGAATCACAGGCGGAATCGCGGGGAGCAGAATCTCTTTGCCCTCTTCGTTTTTTACGACGTAAACATCGTTTGCGCCCGTCTCCAAAATCTCAGCGAGTTTGCCAAGCGCGTTTCCGTTATCGTCAATCACATCCAACCCGACCAATTCATATTTGTAAACTTGACCTTCGGGCAGCGGCGGGACTTCAGACGCTTTGACATATACCCATTGATTGCGAAATTTTCCCGCCTCTTCAGGCGTATCCACGCCGCGCAGGCTGATAAGCAATCCGTCGTTACGCTCGCGGACGGTATCCAATGTGTGCGGTTGATGTTTCTCGCCGATCAAAACTTTGCGCCCCGATTTGATGCGGTCAGGGAAATCGGTGTGAATATCCATGATGATCTCGCCGTTCACTCCGTGCGGGCGGCGCAGAAATCCGATGACTAAATAAACAGGCTCGCCAACTGGCGAGCCTGAGGATTGCTGTTCGTTGGACATTAGGGTTCCATTACGTCGAGCGTCACTTGCTTATCTGCGCGCTCGGCTGCCACTTTGAGCAAGGCGCGGATGGAGTTCGCCACTTTGCCAGACTTGCCAATGACGCGCCCCATATCATCTTTTGCGACGCTGAGTTCGATGCGTGTGCGCGCACCGCTTCCGCTTTCATTTACTTGCACTTGTTCGGGATGCTCCACAAGCGATTTGGCGATGTATTCAATAAGTTCTTTCATAATAATTTCTTTTCGTCATTGCGAGGAGCGCGCTTTGCGACGAAGCAATCTCCTGCGCGGGGATTGCTTCGGGCTACCGCCCTCGCAATGACATAATCTTAATTAATCTCTGCGGGTCTTGACTGGCGCGGCGCGTTTGACTTCAGCGGCGGCGGCTTCGGCGACAAGGGTTTCAACGGCTTCGCCTTTCTTGAAGCGGTCAAAGCGCTCTTGCGTGCCAGCGGACTTGAATATCTGCGCGACGGATTCTGTCGGTAACGCGCCGTTCTTCATCCAATGAAAGACGCGGTCTTCCTTTAATTGAATTGTGGCGGGATTAGTGCGCGGATTGTACACGCCCAAAATTTCCAAAAAGCGACCATCGCGCGGGGCTTCCTTATCGGCAGCCACGATGCGATACGTGGGTTGGCCCTTAAGACCAATACGACGTAAACGAATACGAACCATAGTGAATTACTCCTTAAGAATGTTTTGCGTTTCAGATAGGCAGAAAGTGTGCGAGCTGAAATCACAGAGCGGTATTTTACCAGAGAAAACGCGCGCAGGCTGATTTTTGTTGATGTATAATCCGCTCGGCAAACAAATGAAAAATTTATTGAATACAATAATCATTTCTATCTTGGCGTTGATTTTGCTAACGGCTTGTCAACCCACGCAGAATCAAACGCTTGAACTTGCGCGCTCCAAAGAAAATTCGGTTGAGGTCGTTATCGCGCTCACACGCGCCGACGACGGACAAGTTTTTTTATCCGCAACTTTTACGCCCGTTGAAAAGAGCCTTCACCTTTACGGCAAAGGTATTCCCAAAAACGGCGTGGACGGATTAGGCAGACCTGCGCTGCTCGAACTCGCGCCAGATTCAGCCATCAAAGCAAACGGTCAATTGATCGAAAGCGCGCCCGCGCAAAGTCCGCTTTCAGGTCCGCAAGATTTGCTCATCTATCCCGCAGGCGCGGTCACGCTTACTTTGCCCATTACTTTGCCCGCAGGAAAAAATTGGATTAGCGACCAAGTCGTCATTACCTACATGGCTTGCACCGATTACGGCTGCCGCCCGCCCGTTGAAGCAAAAATCATCCCGATTCAAATTCCCGAAAATGAAGCCTTCAACTAAACTGATCCCACGGGCGCAGTCATTGACGGCAACGCATGGGGCGAGAACATCTCCGCCAACTTCGCGTCCGTGCTGGACATGTTTTTTCACGCGCAATAACTAAAAATTGTCATTCGCGTACAATTCCGCACAACCGCTTGACGCTTTAATGCTCATGTGCTACTATCGCGCATAGCATATATTGAAAATAATAGGAGTAACTATGAGTAATAAACAACGCGGCTTGCTAAGCATCTTCATTTTTGTGGTGTCCACAATGTTGTTGTCTGCATGTACGCAATCCTTGTCTTCCGTACCCGCAAAAACGCCGACCTTGCTTCCTACGGGGTTATTTGTTTCACCGATTCCTTCCGCGCAAAATCCTATGGCGATGATTGAAGAATTTGCCAAGCAGACTGCCGCCGCGCAAACATCTGTGGCGGGGGGAACGCCCGGCGCTCCACAAGCTATCACTACGCCAAACGGCGCCATGGTTACAGTCCAGCCAGGTTTTACAACGCCGATCTCTGGCACACCTAGCACGCCGACCAACGCCGTACCTAATATTTCCACGCCTAGCGGAGTTAACTCCACGCCTGTTCCTGCCGGCGTACGTCCTGCAAGTTATACATTGCGAGAGGGTGAGTTTCCCTATTGTATCGCCCGCCGCTTTGATGTTGACCCCGATCAATTGCTTAGCCTGAGCGGACTCACCAGCCCCGATGTATATTCCCCCGGCTTGGTTCTCAAAATTCCGCAAAGCGGATCTTTCCCTGGCGACCGCGCCTTAGCCGCGCGTCCCGCTACTTACACTGTCACGGGGAATCAAGATACCTCTGTTTATGGCGTTGCTTGTAAATATGGCGATATTGATCCCGCAACGATTGCCTCAGCCAATGGCATCTCAGTATCGGCAAACTTGACGATTGGGCAACAGATAAAGATACCGTAAAA
>JAVHOY010000370.1:3803-5502 GCA_036170295.1 bacterium | reverse complement strand
TTAAAAGCGCAGGGCGAAACCAAAAGGTCTCGCCCTGCAACAGCCTGCCCTCAGAAACAGGTTATTTTTTATTTCGCAAGTATTCGTCAATGGCAAGCGCGGCTTTTTTTCCGCCGACCATTGCAGTGACCACGAGGTCTGGTCCGCTGGCGCAATCTCCGCCGGTGAATACGCCTTCGCGCGAGGTCGCGCCTGTTTCTTTATTTTTGACGGCGATCAAGCCCCAGTTGTAAGTTTCAAGATCGGGCGTGGTCTTGCTGATGATGGGGTCGGGCCAATAGCCAAGCGCGAGAACGGCTGTATCTGCGGCGACGCTGAAGTTTGAGTTTTCAACGGGGACAGGTTTGCGGCGTCCTTTTGCGTCAGGTTCGCCGAGCTTCATTTCGATACATTCAACGGCGGCGAGTTTTCCATCCGCGCCCGCGATAAATTTGACAGGCTGGGTGAGGAAGCGATACTTTGCGCCTTCTTCGCGCGCCAGTTTGCGGTCTTTCTTTCCGCCGGGCATTTCGTTTTCGGTGCGGCGATACAAGCAAGTTACGTCTTCCGCGCCAAGTCGCAACGAAGTGCGCAAACAATCGGAAGCGGTATCTCCGCCGCCGATGACTACGACGTGCTTGCCGATTTCCAACGGCTTACGCATATTCGCGGGGAGGATGTCTGCGTTTACGTTGCCGCGAATCAAAAAGTCGGTGGCTTCAAAAACGCCGGGCAGATTCGCGCCGGGAGCGTCTTCCATCTTCGCGTCTATCTTGGAGCCAACGCCGATGAAGACCGCTTCAAATCCTTCTTTGAATAAATCGTCAATCGTTTTGTCTTTTCCAATGTAAGTGTTGGGAACAAACTTTACGCCGGCGCGTTCAAATTCTTCCCATTTTTCCTGCCAAACTTCTTTAGATAATTTGAAATTTGGAATCCCGTAAACGAGCAAACCGCCGGGCGCGGGATTGGATTCAAAAATGGTTACGTCGTAGCCTTTTTGAATCAGCGCTTCAGCGCAACCCAAGCCGGCGGGTCCCGCGCCAATAACGGCGACTTTTTTTCCATTGGGCGTTCCAACAGGGATGACATAACCTTGCGCGCGGCGTTCGTAATCTACGGTAAAGGCTTCGAGCTCGCCGCATAAAACGGGCTGATGATGTTTATTCAAAACGCATGATCCCTGACATAAAGCGTCGTGCGGACAAACGCGCCCGCAGATTTCAGGGAGCGAGCTTGTCTTGTGATAAATACCCGCCGCTTCTACAAAACGCCCCTGTTCAATCAGCCACATTGCGGATGGAATATCGTTGTGTGTGGGGCAAGCTACCATACAAGGCGCGGGGTCGGGACAATGAATACATCGCGCCGCTTCGACCATTGCGCGTTCGGGTTCAAATTCAATAACCACGGCTCCAAAGTCGCAAGTGCGCGCCTCAGGGGAACGTAGATCAAGACCAAAAAATTGACTATTAGCTCGTTGCTTGCGATCAATCGCTAAAAACTCGCTGGGAACAGCCTGCATAATGCCTCCAACCAAAGGAATGTACTCTACTTCTAATATCCGTATGATGATACCCAATCTATTTGGACATACACAGGCGTAAATGTCACGAAAGCAGACGACAATCGTCATAATTTTCTTTATAGTTTTTTTGCAGGTATTCTTTTGGCAGGCGTTGTTGAGTCTTATTGTTCCTAAAGTAGTTTGGTAAAATCG
>JAVHOY010000370.1:0-3703 GCA_036170295.1 bacterium | reverse complement strand
CGCTTGCAGATGCGGGTTATGCGGGATACGCGCTCGATCTTTTGGGACACGGCGAGAGTTATAAACCAGCCAATCATCGCGAATACACATTTGATTCTGTCTTCGCGCATTTCTCCGCGTGGATTGATTCGCTTGAAATCAACGAGCCGATGATTTTGATCAGTCATTCATTGGGCGGGGGATTGGCTTTGCAATATGCGCTGCTTCATCCTGAACGCGCGCGCGCGCTGGTGTTAGTCAATCCGTTTTACGAGCTTCGTCAATTGCCGCCATTGTTGCGTTTTGCGTTTCGCAGACAATTGATCAATACCGCGCTGATAGATCGCGCGCCGTATCGTTTCTTCCGCTTGATGGTGGATGCGACCAATTTAAATTTTCACATAGGGCGACGCGCGCCGCATACTTTGCCCGAACATATCCGTTATCAAACCGCGTTGGATTACAAACGCGCCTCATCGGGCATTTACAACATTCCGCGCGCGTTGCCAAATTTGGCGGACGATCTGCCGCGCATCTATCAGCCGACGTTGCTTTTATGGGGGCAACGCGACCGAACCCTCGCGCCCAATTCCTTCCCGCGCATTGAGCGGCTGCTTCCGAATATTGTCTCGTCTCAAATCTTTTCAGACTGCGGACACGTTCCGCATCAATGCCATCCCGAAAAACTCAACCCGCATGTGATGGAGTTTTTGAAAAATTTATAATCTGCGGCGCGCCATTTATATCGCGCTGATAGATAATTCGTAAACTTAAAAAATCAAGCGGGGAAATTTTTTAAGGATGCTGCAACTTAAGTCACCCTTGCCCTTGATTTGCATGTATGCTAAAATGCCGCACACATTAGCCATATATACGGGGATGCAGAGCTCGAACGCCCATATATGGCGCTAACATTTGTTCTAAATTAGCGAGGTTCTTCAATGCGCTGCCCATATTGTAAGCACCATGATTCCAAGGTGTTAGATACATCCCACGATAGCAATGGCGGAATCCGCCGCCGCCGCGAGTGTTTGAAGTGTGGTCAGCGCTTCAGCAGCCACGAGCGCCCGATCCTTGCCACGCCGCTGCTCATCAAACAAGATGAAACGCGCGAAGAATTTGACCGCGAGAAACTCGCGCGCGGCATTCGCATCTCGTGCGCCAAGCGTCCCGTTTCCGCAGCGGATATTGAGCGCATGATCGGTCAAGTGGAAGCAAAGTTGCAAAAACTGGGCAAGGCGGAAGTCTCTTCGCGCGTGGTTGGCGATTTGGTGATGGAGACTTTGAAGGAAGTGGATCAGATTGCGTACATTCGTTACGCGATTGTGTATTTGAGATTGCACGATCTGCAATCTATCCGCAGTGAAATAGATCATTTGCTTGACGATTAATTTGTAGTGGTCTTCCCCGTTTGATGGGGGAGCGTATATCTGTCTTTCAATCACATTCAGGAGAATCCTATGGTTACAAAGTCCGCTGACAATAAATTAAAAAATGGTTTGTTGCCCACCATCCCCATGCCAAAAGAACTTCCGCAGGCGCAGTTGACCGATAACGCGCGCCAGGTGTTGATGAAGCGTTACGTCCGCCGCGGCAATGACGGCAAGCCCGCAGAAACTGTGGAAGAGATGTTCTGGCGCGTGGCGTACCATGTCGCAAAAGTTGAAGATCAATGGGGCGCAGATGTTCAGAAGCGCACAGTTGAGTATTACTATTTATTAAGTAGCAAAAAATTCTTCCCCAATTCCCCTACGTTTACCGGCGCGGGGACTCCGCTGGGACAGTTGGCAGCGTGCTTTGTTTTGCCGATCACCGACGATATGGGACGCGACAGCGCGGGCATCTTCCAAACTTTGCGCGACGCGGCGTTGATTCAACAAACCGGCGGCGGTAATGGATTCTCATTCTCGCGTTTGCGCCCGAAGGGATCATTTGTTAAGACTTCGTCGGGTCAGGCGACGGGACCTGTTGGATTCTTGCGCGTGTACGATCATGCCTTCGGCGAGATCGCGCAGGGCGGTTGTTTGTTGCCTGAAACTTTGGTGTTTACAAACAAAGGTTTATTGCGCCTTGATGAAATTGTGAATTCAAAAATTGACGGCTGGCAGGAACATAATCTATCTGTGCCGACTGACGAGGGCGTTAAAAATTCTCCGCGCGGATTTAATAACGGCATGGCTGAAGTGTTGCGCGTTCATACGCGCGAGGGATTAAGTATTACCGGCACGCCAAATCATAAAGTGAAAGTGATGACCGATTTTGGTCTGCAATGGAAAGAGATTCAAGATTTAGCGCAAGGCGATTGGATTGTGATTCGCTTAGGCGAACACGCCGGCTCTTTGCAAACCTTGAAGAAGCCGACCCAAAAGCATGGCAATCAAATTATGCCTGAACTGCCTTCAATCATAGACGAAGATTTCGCATTCTTTCTCGGTTGTTTGGCGGGCGATGGTTTTGTGGCGAAAGGCGAAGACGATCATCGTGTGGGCATCAGCGTGGCGCACTCTTCCTATCTCATGGAAGAAATGCCCGCGTTGTTAGAGCGTCTCTTCAATGTAAAAATTCATAAGATGCAAAAACCGAACGATCGCTCTGTCACCTTTGTGATGGATAATCTTGCGATTAAAGAGTTTTTGCAAATGAACGGATTGGATAAATCTTCCAGCCGCGAGGTTTCTGTGCCACGTTTAATTCGCCAGTCGCCGCAAAATATTGTCGGCGCATATTTGCGCGGATTGTTTGAAGCCGATGGAACAGTAACGCATGGCTATCCCACTTTGACGACGTCTTCTGCGCGTTTGGCGCGCGAGGTTTCCACTTTGTTAATTGGGTTGGGATGTCCGGTCGGCATCCGCACGGTTTCCGCTGGCTTGGATCGCTGGGGCGATTCGGATACGCATCAAGTAAAAATCGCTTCGACGGTTGGCTTACAAGCTTGGCGCGAAAAAATCGGCAGCGATCCGCGTTCGCGCTTTGTATCCGCTTACGCGTGGGAAAGCGACCTGCGCCGCGAAACATCTTTTGTTTTGCCAAACGCAAGTTATTGGCTTCAACCCATCTTAGATGAAATTACGCTTGGGCAAATTGATGAAAGAGGACGCGGAATGAATATTAATTTCCGCGCCTCTGAGCCGCGCTTGCGCCGCAAACTTTTGCGTTACACGCGCGATGACCGAAATTTAACGCGTTCAGGTTATGACCTGTTGAAACAGGATTTCCCCGAAGCCTTTGAGAACGCGCCTTCTGTGGAAGGATATTGGTTTGTAGAAGTTCGCGGCGTAGAAGAAGCAGGCAGATCGCTTACGCTTGATTTGGAAGTCGCCGATAACCATACGTATCTAGCTTACGGCATGGTCACTCATAACACAAGGCGCGGCGCCAATATGGCGGTCTTGCGCGTGGATCATCCCGATGTGGAAGAATTTATCGAGAGCAAGATCAGCGAAAACAGCATTACGAATTTCAACATTTCCGTCGGCATTACCGATGCGTTCATGCGCGCGGTGAAGAACGATGAGGACTGGGAATTGCGTTTCCCGAATCTTTCCGAGATGAAGGAACATGCTTTCAGCGGAACTTTGGAGCAGGCGCAAGAAAAGGGAATCGCGATTCAATCTTATAAAAAAGTTCGCGCGCGCGATTTGTTTAATAAGATTATCAAGCAGGCGCATCACAACGGCGAGCCGGGCGTATTATTTTTAGACGCGGCGAATCGCGGAAATCC
>JAVHOY010000369.1:1873-5586 GCA_036170295.1 bacterium | reverse complement strand
AGCCAGAATACGAATTTTAAGAAAGTCCTTCCGCCAAAGGGACGCACGAACCAGCGCATGATGCGCGTGCTGAGACTGCGCCACGGCTTGATTTCAATATCCATCTTCGAGCCAATTTCACGCTTAAGCCATTCGGGAGTCATCTTTTGGACAAAGGTGCCTGTGGCGTCTTCGTCGTTTAGCCATTCTTTTTTCTTCTTCGCGGAGCGTCCCGATAATTTTCGCATGAGCGCAATGAGCGGTTCCGCCATCATAATTAAGCGCGGCTCATGCCAGCCGTTGACAATTGCCGCAGTTCTTCCGCTTGCAAGCACGCGATGAATTTCGCTGTATGCGCGCGGATGTTCCGTCAACGCCAAGTGATGAATCGCGTGCATCGAAACCGCGCCGTCAAAGGCTTCTTGCTTGAAGGGTAAGTTTGCCAAATCGCCGACGACGAATAAGCCATGCTCGCCGATTCGATTCCGCGCTTCGCGCAAGGCTTGAATGGAAATATCCAAACACACGCGCTTCTCGTATCCCTGCGAATAGGTTTTATATTCTTCATATTGCACGGGACCCGAACCCGCGTCCAATAAAAATTTGCCATTGGGAAGCAATCCATTCATCACGCGCAAGCGCGTCTTGTGAATGTATTCTCGCGAGACAGGGCGCAGGTCTTCATAGCGGGCGTTTTGATACAGCCCGTCGTCTTCCTGCTGCCAGCCGATCTCGTCATAAAATTCGCGCACTTTTTGTTTGGTGTTAGTCATATATTATTCCCGTAGGGGCGGATCGCGATCCGCCCCTACAATATTATTTCCACGTAAATGGTTTGTTAACCAAAAAATCAAACGTGTCTTTGAATCGCGCCATGCCTGTTTCACTCAACACGCTTTCCAGCGGATGTTCGGCGAGGTCGTCCCAGAAATTCATCAAGCGCCACGGAAAGGGACGCGGATATTCAAAAAAGAATCGGTAGGCGTAATTCCAGGCATACTCGGTTTGCTTTTCGTTTAATTGATGCGCGGGAATGTCGCTCAAAACTTTTTCGAGGGTTGCGTAATACTCGTCCCATGAATTTGGGTCGAGCGTGAATCCGCGCCCGCGATAATGCGTCTCGCCGCAAGAAATTACGGGACGCCCGTTCATCGCGGTTTCGAGTCCAACGGTGGTGGTGTACGCCAGCCCCACATTTGCAATCTCGATTAAATCATAAGTGTTGATTTTATCCAGCGCGCCGATGATATGAATATGATTGGGGATTTCCGCCAGCGCTTCGCGGGCTACCGTTCCCATAGATTTCGCCTGCGGAACGAGCTTCTCTCCCGGATGCACGCGGATCACCATTTGAACGTCGTCGCGCTTTGCAAAATATTGAACGGTCTTCGTAATCCATTCAGTCATCGAGGCGGCGAAGATGTCTCGTCCCAATGTGAGACTGTCGCCCAACACATTCGCGGCGAGCATGACTACGGGACGATCATCTAGGTTGAGAATTTTACGAGTCTCTTGCGCGCCCTGTGAAGAAACATATTGCCACAAGCGTTTGGACTTGCCCCACACTCTCGCGCCGCGTCGCGCGTTTTCCAAATCCGCAACGCGCTCGAACATGGAATCAGTAATGGGTAAATGGCAACGGGCTTTGACGAGATAATCGGTATCCTGCTGCATGATGGACGAGTTTTGCGCGAGCCAAATTTGTTCGCGCTGATCGTTGAATTCGTAGGTGACCGCGTCAATATTCAAATAACGCGCCACGCGAAAGACAATTCCCATTTCGAGAATCAAGCCGTTGGGAATTAAAACCACGTCGGGCTTGTTTTTTATCATCCATTCCAGCGCGGCTTGGGCGGCGAAGGTATTTCTTTGAATTCGCAGATCATATAACGCGCGGTCGCTCGCGTTGTTCATGTCCACTTCTTCGCGCATCAAAGTGTATTGAACATCCCAAAGCGAGATTTCTTTGACGTCGGCTTGAACAGCCGTTGGAAGGTCGAAGGTCGAAGGTCGCAGGTCAAGCATTGAAGCGTGTTTGATTAATGGAGATAAACACGACAGCGCGTCCTTTGTGTGAAGAATACGCTGACGCTGCGTGAATTTATCTTTTTGTTTATGCCATTCGGAATAGGGGAGAGTTAATAACGTAACGTCATGCCCAAGTCCCGCGAGAACTAATCCAAGATAGGCGGATTGCTCGATCCAATAATGCAACGTTGCAAAAAATAAAATCTTCTTGCCGCGCTTGGCTTTCTTTGCGTAAGGCTCAACCACCGCGCGCGCGGCGGGCAATGATTTTTGCAAGCGATCCAAATTGAAATGATCTTTGCGCGGACGATTCTTTGACCGCAGAATCCAATCCATTTCGGCGGTGAAAGGTAGGTCGCCCAGAATGTCTCGAAGGGTGTTGTTGGGCATGTTGGTAATTGATAAATGGTAATTGGTAATTACTACTTACCAATTACTAATTACCATTAATCCGTCTTCTCAATCTTCCACGCAAGTCGCGGGCGGATGGGTCCCACGCGCGGCTCGCCCCATTGCATTCCCGGCGCGCCGGAAATATCCACGTTGAAAGCCAGCGCGTTCTCGTCCATGAAATAGCGGCGCACGCCAAACGAACTCGCGTTTACGCCGAGACTATATCTGCCTTCGTTGAAAATATCGGCGGGGATTTCGGCGCGGCTGATATAACTTCCCGCTTTGCGCGAATCGAATTGATCAAAAAGCGCGGGATCGTCGGTGTCGAATGAAGTCAACACATATTCGCCGCGCATCGTGCTCAGATAAAATCCGATTCGTAAACCTGTAATCGGCGCGTCAAGTTGATATTCAAATTCGATGTGGACTGGTTCGGTGGAGCGGACGGTATCCACGATTTTTCCGCTTTTATCTTTGACCTTCAAACTGATCGGCGTAAACGGCGCGCTGGATGTTGGAATTTCATCTGCGTTCCAAATTCGCTCGCCCGCTTGCGCCTGCCCTGATGAAAGATAAAAATCCACCGCCTCTTGCGTGGGCGCGCGCATAACAAGTTGACCTTTGTCCAAAACGAGCGCTTCTTGAGTCAATCGCAAAATGGCGGACATGTTATGACTGACGAATAAAACCGTGCGTCCTTGTTGCGCCACGTCGCCCATTTTGCCGAGACATTTTTTTTGAAACTCCGCGTCGCCGACCGCCAGCACTTCGTCCACGACGAGAATTTCAGGTTCAAGATGCGCGGCGACTGCGAACGCGAGTCGCAGATACATGCCCGATGAATAGCGCTTGACGGGCGTATCAATGAACTGGCTGACTTCGGAGAAATCCACAATCTCGTCAAATTTCGATTCGATCTCCGCGCGTTTCATACCGAGAATCGCGCCGTTCATATAAATATTTTCGCGTCCGGTCAATTCGGGATGAAAGCCCGTGCCGACTTCAAGCAACGAGCCGACTCGTCCGCGCACGCTGACGGCGCCCAAAGTGGGTTCGGTGACGCGCGAAAGGATTTTGAGCAGCGTGCTTTTTCCCGCGCCATTGCGTCCGATAATGCCGAGCACCCTGCCTTCTTCCAAATCAAAGGAAACATCCTTCAACGCCCAAAAAGCGGATGTGTTGGATGTGCCGCGCGCGCCTTTGCCGATTAACGACTTATACATGCGGACAGGCGTCATTGCCATATCCGCGAGGACTTCGCGCAGCATCCCGTATTTGAATTTGGTCTGCTCCGCGCCGATGAGATATTTTTT
>JAVHOY010000369.1:0-1773 GCA_036170295.1 bacterium | reverse complement strand
ATAAGGAAGGAGATGACGACTGAAACCCATAACGTGACGTCGGGTCCATTGCCTGAACCGAGCAGCGCCCAGCGGAAGCCGTTGACTACGCCCGCCATTGGATTCATCGAATATGCCAGTTGCCATTTCTGAGAAATCACGGAAGAAGAATAGGCGACGGGCGTAATGAACAGCCAAAATTGAGTCAGGAACGGGAGGACATAGTTCACATCGCGGTATTGGACGTTAATCGCGGAAAGCCATAGCGAAACGCCCAACGCGGTGACGATGGCAAGCAATAAGAAAAGCGGCAAAGTCCAAAGGTTAATCCATGAAGGCGACGTTTTGTAATAGAACATCAAGACAATCAAAATCAAGAATGCGATGGCGAAATCCACGAGACCGCCCAGCACTGAAGAGATGGGCAGGATCAGTCGCGGAAAATAAATCTTCGTGATCATGTTGTGATTTGAAGTCAGCGAGCGGCTGGCTTGATTCAGCGCGCCGACGAATAATCCCCAGGGTAAAAGCGCGGTGTAAGAAAATATCGGATATGGAACTCCGTCGCTTGACACCTTCGCTATTGTGCCAAACAAAAAAGTGAAGACGAGCATCGTCAGCACAGGCTGAATGATCGCCCACAACGCGCCCAACAGGGTTTGCTTGTAGCGGACTTTAATATCGCGCCAGATCATGAATAAGATCAGCTCGCGGTAAAGCCACAAGTCGCGCAAATTCAACGCGGCAAAACCTGTGGATGGTTTGATATAAATGGTGGCGGGTTCGTGTTTTGTGATCTCAGTCATAAGTTCATTTCCAAGTTTGCAAGTCGGAACGTTTCAGCGTTCAAACCTGTAAAACTTTCTAACGAATTTTGTCTTGATTTTCCTTGAACCATGCGATCGTGCGCTTCAAGCCTTCTTCAAACGGAACTTGCGCGCCCCAGCCGAAGAGTTCCTTTGCGCGAGATACATCCAATCCGCGGCGCGGCTGACCGTTGGGTTGATTCGTTTGCCAAACGAGTTTGCCTTGAAAGCCGGTCATCTTTGCGATCAGCTCGCTTAAATTTTTGATGGAAATTTCATAGCCAGAGCCGATGTTGACGGGCAGGTTGCCGTTGTATTTTTCGGCGGCAGCCAGAAGTCCGTCGGCGGCGTCTTCGACATATAAAAATTCGCGCGTGGGCGATCCGTCGCCCCATATCGGCAATTCTTTATCGCCGCGTTCGCTCGCCTCCACGGCTTTGCGGATGAGCGCGGGAATCACATGCGAAGTCTGCAAATTGAAATTATCGCGCGGTCCGTATAAATTCACGGGCAATAGAAATATCGCGTTGAAACCATATTGCGCGCGATATGCCTGCGCTTGCACGAGCATCATCTTTTTGGCGAGACCGTAAGGCGCGTTGGTCTCTTCGGGATAGCCGTTCCACAGGTCGTCTTCTTTGAAAGGCACGGGCGTAAATTTCGGATAAGCGCAGACTGTGCCTGTGGCGACAAATTTGCCTACGCCGCGCTTCCACGCCTGATGCATTATTTCCACGCCCATGATCATGTTGTCGTAGAAAAAATCGGCGGGATGTTCGCGGTTCGCGCCGATGCCGCCGACGTTCGCGGCGAGGTGAATGATGAGCGCGTTCTTCGGGTCAATGCCTTTGAGCGCGTCCGCGAAAAAACGTTCGATGGCTTCGCGCTCGGTGAGGTTGTAATCTTTTTTGCGCGGAACAAAAATATCCGTTGCGCCGCGTTGTTTTAATTTCTCAATCACAAACGAGCCGAGAAACCCACCGCCGCC
>JAVHOY010000368.1:0-5599 GCA_036170295.1 bacterium | reverse complement strand
ATCACTCCCGCCAGATCGGAGCCGAGTCTGATTTCAATATCCACTGTCGAGTTCGGGTTCGGGTCAAAGCGGATTTGATTGGATGTAATGCCAAAAGTCGCCTGCAAGTATCTCAATGTATAAAGTTTGGGACCGTACACAACGATAACGGTGCTGCTGTAAACTTCGCTGGCAGGACCCACTTCGGTTACGTTCATGCCTTGAGATTGGAAGAGCGTTCCCGCGCGCTGATCCAGTCCGGGCGTGAAGGTGCCATCCGCAATGCGGACACGCGCTTCTTCTGCGCGCATAGCTTGGGCAAGCAAATTGACGTCCGCGCTGCCCGATGCAACCGCCATCGGGCTGAGCGCTCCGCCTGACGTAAACACTTCATCGCGCAACACGCGGATTTTATCCGCAAGCGGTTTCATAATGCTGGCGTTTTGTCCGCCTAGCGTTACGTTGTCAAACGTGACCATCGTCGTATCAATCACGCGCATTTGAGCGAGTTGCACATCCTTGCCTAGCACAGCCAACTTGACGGCGTCTTCAAACGCCATGTTGGTATGGATGCCCGCTTGAAACTGAGCGTAAATCGCCGGCGCGTTTTGAATCAACTTAGAAAAATTTTTAGGGTCGAATACTTTGTTCTTAATGGCGGCAATGACCAGCTGCTGACGATGCGCGCGGTCTATATCGCCGTCTTTGGTCTTGCGTGTGCGCGCATAAGCAAGCGTGCGCCAACCGTTCATGTGACGATAGCCGCAGCAATTGACTTTGAACTTATCCTTGCCGGGTCCGATCGGATCAAGCGTCAAGGTCTCTTCGACCCAAACGTCCACGCCGCCGAGATAATCAATAAACTGGGCGAAAGTGGCAAAATCCACTTGGGCGTAGTAATGAATCGGCACGCCTAAAAATTGCTCGACAGTTTTCATGGCAAGCGCCGCTCCGCCGCCGGGAAGCTTCGCGCCTTCGCCGTCGGGATAAGCCATGTTGATGCGCCCATACCCAAAGCCGGGAATGTTCACCCACATATCGCGCGGAATGGACAACATACCCGCTTGTTTTGTAATGGGATCAATCGTGAACACAATCATCGTGTCGGAGCGCGGCGGTCCCTGACCTACTTCCCAGTCGCGGTAATCTAAACCGAAGAAGAGAATATTGATGCGGCTGGCTCCGTCCCATGCGGGAGGAAGCGCGGCTTCAGGAAGCGCTTCGGGCGTAGGCGGCGCGGCGGGTTGCGGCGTTCCATCTATGGGAACAAACCCAGTCGCGGGGTCTAATCCGCCAGAGCAAGTTGGCAGTTTAACGCCCGGTAATTTTGTAATTGACCAACACGCAGTCATGTTGCGCGCCAGAAAAAATCCGCCAAACGCCAGCGCTAAAGCAATTCCCCAAAAAATCATTTGCCCAACGGAAGGGCGAGTCAATTTAGGAAGTTTTATTTTTTTCAGAAATTCAAATTGTTTCATTTATACCTCAGGGCTTAATATATACCATATCCAGCCCAAGTCGTTCCAAGCCGATCTGCGCCCAATATTCCAGCGCGGCAGATTCTTCGTTCATAGATTGCATCAATATAGGAATGGCGCGATGATCGCCGATTGCAGATAAAGCGCGCAACGCTAAAATGCGGACGTTCAGCGGCGCGCTTTTCATGATCTCGATCAGACTCAGCGTCGCGGGTTTTCCGATTTTCGTCAAAGCGTTTGCCGCCAAACCCGCCGCGAGGGCATCCTCGTCTGCGAGAGTTTTGATCAGCGCGGGGATTGCGTCTTCGTGCGGATGGGCGCACAGCGCGAGGGCGGCGGCGGCGCGCACATCGGGCGCCAAGTCATTGAGAAGCGGAATGAAATATGAAGCGAGGGAATGTGGCGACGCGGCGAGGGCGCGCACAGCCCACCAACGAGAATCCGCATCGGGGGCGCGAGTCAATTCCAACAGAGGATCAATCGCCGCGATTCCTAAATCCACAATGGCTGGGATGGATTTTTCGGCGCGCGCGTCGTCTCCGCTGGCGAGCGCAGCCAGCAAAGCCTGCATTTTTATTTTTGTGGAGGCGGAACGGGCAGCGCGTCTTGCGCGGTGTTGATCCACTTGTCCCCTTCGTCAATAAGCATTACGGGAATATCGTCCACGATGGGATATTTGCGCGCGCAATCTTGACAGATGAGCCATGCGTTTTTATACAAAACAAGTTTGCCTTCTTTTTCGCGCACGCAGTTGGGGCAGCGTAAAATTTCAAGTAATTCTGAGTTAACCATGTTGTCTCCTTTTTTAAGATTGTATCATTATTGAGTAAGTAGATAATTAGGAATTCGGCGAAAGGCAGAGTTTATCTTTCTTTGCCTTCTTCTCAGGGTTTTCGGTGCCGGGTCCATAGTCGCAGATGGCTGACCAAGGTTGATAATGAGTTTTGATTTCGTCGGTGAAATAGACCTGACCGTTGCGCCAAACGGTGCGCGTGACGGTGACGTCCGCGCCTTGCGCGGCGTAATCAATTTGATTGATCTCGTTTGGTTTTAAATCTGGATTTTCTTCAAAGATGGGATCAAGCGCGGGGACGATGTTCGTAGGTCCCGTCGTTTCCCATGTGGCGCTGCGCCCATCGGAGGTGGAGTAAAGTTTCCAAGTGAGTGTGCGCGCGGAAACGTTCACTTCGGTTTTCATCAAAATCCAATACGGCGTGTCGTTTTGAAATTTGAAATCCACCAGCGGAAAATATACAGTCGCGTCCAAGCCCGCGAGGTTTGGATCGTTTGCGCCGCTGGCGATTTTTTCATAGTAGGTCACGCGGTAGGCATGGGAATATCTTTCAACGATAGGATAGCCCGCCGCAAAGACGGTGCGGAAAAGCGTGGTGCTGACTTGACACACGCCGCCGCCAACGCCTTTGATGGTGCGTCCGCCGTAGATGATGAGCGCTTCTGCGAATCCGTTTTCAAGGCTGACGTCGCCGAGATACGATCCCATGGAGAAAATTTCATTCGGCGCGACCAATACGCCGTCGTAACGCGCCGACGCGGCGACGATATTTTGAATGCGCGCTTCGCTTGATCCATAAAAATAGGTTGTGCCTTGCGCGACCAGTTGTGTAATGCCCAAGTCCGCGCCGACGGCGGTATCCGCGACGGCGGGCTGCTGTTCGTTGACAACTAACGCGACAGTATGTTCGCCGCGCAGGAGGGCTTCATTGATTGCGCGGGCGCTGGCTTCAACATCCATGGCGCGCCCGATGTTTGAGGCTTGCGTCGCTTCGATTTGGCTGGTTGCATCATTGAAGGTAAAACGCGCGTTCGCGGGTTGGCGATCCACATAGGTTTTTAATTCATTCAACGTCGAGCGCAGCGCGTCGGGATTTAATCCCACTTGCATTTCGGCTTTGCCGTTTACATCCACGACATTTACGCCGAGCATATTGGCAATGACGGGAATATCATAATTCCACGGACCAGGATCGCCTGCGCGGTAATTGGGAACAGTGATGGTCAGCGGCTGAGTGAGAATGCGGCGCGCGGCTTCGGCTTGCGAAGAAACATCCGCTAAACGCGGCGCGGCTTCGGCGATGACAAGCGGCGTTTCGCCGTCGCGGAAAGTTTGCAACTGCGCGCCGAGATAAATCAGCGTCGCGTCGAGATTCAACAGCCGTCCAGTTTGTCCGGGCTGCGCGACGATGTTTGTTCCATCCAAATGCAGGCTGGCTTCAACGACGGGCTGATCAATTTGCGCGGCGATGTTTTGCAAATAACCATACGCCACACGCTGATCAAAAATAACGATGGGCGCAACGTCGGCGCCGAGTCCGCTGGCGCTGGTTTGCGCGGCTAACGCGGCAAATGGATTTCCCGAACGCCCATATTGATATGCGGCATTCGCGCTGGCGGTCGGGTCGAAGACCATGCCCAACTCGGCAGGCGAAGCGACCCAAACTTTATCGGCGTTGCGAAATAATATTTTTCCGTTAATGGGAAACGAAAGCGTTTGACTTAACTTAATCGCAGCGTCGTTTGGCGAAAGCCCGGAAAGTTCCACGCCCGCCACAGAAATGCCGGGAAAGATTTTTCCCGCGTAAGCAAGTTGATAGCCAAGCGTCCAGAAGATGACGATGCCAATATAGAGCGTAAATCCGCCAAGCAAGACGGCGAAAATTTGTTTGGGTAGGTCGCGTTTTTTCATGGATAGGATTATAACGAAAAACGGTACAATTTATCAAAGGAGCGAAGATGAAAAAATACTTGATTTATTTTTTGGCTTTGACATTGACCGCCTGCAACCTCGCGTCCACTCCGCCCGCCACGCTGACCGTCGCTGCGCCGAACTTGATCCAACCTTCAGAAATTGCCGCGCAAACTATCGCGCCATCCGAAACGCCGTCGCCTACTTTCACGTTTACGCCGCCGCCGACTGAGACGAGTACATCCACTCCCGTTCCCGTTGTAGAAAGTTTGGATGCAAAGGTCACAGTGGAACATCTCTCTTGCCGTTATGGTCCTGGATCAGAATACTTATATCTTATCGGTCTAAACAGAGGAACGCCTATGAAAATTATAGGCTGGACAGGCGGCAGTAATTGGGTGCGCGTTGAAAATCCAAAATGCTGGGTGAACGCAAAGTTCATTGAGATCAAAGGCGATCTGCAAACGCTTAAGGTTGTTTATCCCGCTGAATATAAATTGCCCGTTTCGCCGTATTATTCCGCGCCGATTGTGTTGAGCGCGACGCGCAGCGGAAATAATATCACCGTGAAATGGAGCGAGATCGCTTTACGTCCAGGCGATAAAGAAGACGACAACATGTTCATCTACATCGTCGAAGTCTGGCGCTGCGAAGGCGGAAAGATCATCTTCGACCCGCTCGCATCCAATTATCCCGAAGTCACTTTTGTGGACGAACCCGGTTGCGCCGTCCCTTCGCATGGACGAGTCTTCTTTCAGGAAAAGCATGGGTTTGCGGGACCCGCTGAAATCCCTTTGCCCGCGGAGTAGCCGATTATGAAAAAAATCTTCTCCCTATTTTTGTTGTCGTTTATCCTTGCCGCATGTGATGTGTGGAACGCGCAGCCGCAGCCTTTTCCGGTGTGGACTGCGATTCCTTCGCGCACACCGAGCGTTATCACCGCTACGCCGATCATCCTGACTCCGAATGTGATCGTCATCACGCCCGTTACGCCGACGAATACCGAAATCCCTGCGCCGACGTTGACCTTCACAGCCGCGCCGCCGACTGAGACGCCCACCGTCGCGCCAATCCAATCCGTTGCTGTGGAAATTCTCGGCTGCAACACCAGCATTGACGTTACGCACGGCATGGGCGAAGTGACCAACGCTTATGTGATCATAAAAAATACAGGCAACGTAGATTTGCCCAACGCTTGCGCCTTGCTCCGCGCCATTGACGAAGGACGCGAACATCCCGATAAAAAAGGCTGCGTCTCCAATTTGCCCGTGGGGAATCAAGTCGCGTTAAAATTGACCGTTGACTCAACTTACAAAACGGACACCATCATTCAAGTGGACGCCTCCTCCAACGACGTAATTCTTCTGCGCGTGGATAAACAATCCTGCGCGGATATTGGACTCTTCGGCGGCGCGCCGTCCGATTTGGGCGTGGTCAA
>JAVHOY010000367.1:10862-23027 GCA_036170295.1 bacterium | reverse complement strand
TTGATTCCCCGTTTCTTATTTAGAGATGAAAGCATATATAATAGCTGTGCTCTACGACAATCTTTGAAGCAGGCTGCCAGCGTTTGAAATGTCGTCAATAATCTGACAAACTCCAGAAGCGCGAATATAAATCACGATGAGGCGCCAAATGACGAGCGTGTTTGAAAAAATATTTCCCAAAAAAATTTCGCTGCGCTTTGCGCTCGTCATTCCCTTTGCGGCGCTCATCATAATTACCGCAAGCGCCGTCGGTTATGCCGCGTTCACAAACGGACAAAAAGCGATTCGTGAAGCGACGCCGCAAACGCGCGATACAATATCCAACGAAATTATCGCGACAAACCGCGCGATTGCGCTTATCACAATTTCAGCGTCGGCGATCTCCGTCGTCGTCGGCGTCTTTATCGCAAAAAAAATATCAAGCCGCATTTCTTATCTAAACGAATCCGTCGGCGCTTTCATGCGCGGAGAAGAAAATTATCCTGAGGAGTCCAACAGCCGCATCGGTGAAATTGACGAGTTAACCCTGTCGTTCATTGACATGCGGCGGCGATTAAATCAAACTTTGCAGGATACAAAAAAAGACGCGGAAGAGAGTTCGCGGGCGGAAGAAAAAATTCGCAAGTCTGAAGAACAACTGAAAGCGGTTATCGAAGGCAGTCAATTGGGGTATTCGGATTGGAATATCGCTAAGAATGAAATTCAAAGAAATGAGCGCTGGGCAAATATGCTTGGCTATACTCTTGAAGAGATTGGAACAAGTTATCGTCAATGGGAGGACTTGCTCCATCCCGATGATCGCGCATCGGCAAAACAATCGCTGCAAGATCACCTGGACGGGAAAACGCCAATTCACCGCGACGAATATCGGATGCGCGCGAAGGACGGAAGTTATCGTTGGATTTTAGATCAAGGCACGATTGTTGAATACGACGCGCAAGGGCGTCCGTTGCGGATGACCGCCACGCATACCGACGTCACTGAGCGCAAACAAATAGAAGCGCAACTCAATCTTTCAGAAGAAACATATCGGGGAATTCTAAACAGCATTTCAGAGACGGTTTACATCCAAGATGCAAATGGATTATTTTTAGACGTAAACCATGCGGCGGAAAAAATGTATGGCTATACAAAAGAGGAATTCATAGGACGCTCGCCGGAGTTTCTTTCCGCGCCCGGCAAAAACGATTTGGCGAAATTAGAAATCTCTTTGAAAAAATCCCTCAATGGCGAGCCTCAATCGTTTGAGTTCTGGGGAATGCGAAAAGACGGAACGATTTTTCCGAAAGAAGTGAGCGTGAGTCTTGGATATTATTTTGGAAAAAAAGCGAACATTGCCGTTGCGCGCGACGTCACCGAACGCAGGCAGGCGGAAGACGCGCTCAAGAAGAGCGAAGTATGGTTCAGAAGTTTATTTGAAAAAGCGAGCGACGGAATATTTTATCTATCCACAGATAGAGACCTTGTAAAGGTCAACAACGCCTTCGCGCAGATGCACGGCTACAGCGTTGAAGAAATGCAAAAGATGAATCTGAAAGACCTTGACGCTCCCGAAACCTCGCGCCAATTTCCAGAACGGATGCGGCGCATCATGGCGGGTGAAGTTTTCGTGTTCAAAGTTGAACACTATCATAAAGACGGTCATCTCTTTCCGCTTGAAGTGACGGCGAGTATGGTCTCTGTGGGCAACGAAAAATATATTCTGGCGCTCCACCGCGACATCACCGAGCGCGAGCGCGCCAACGACGCCCTGCGTGAAAGCGAAGATAAATTCAGATATGTATTTGATTATTCCATAGTCGGAAAATCAATCACCCATCTCAACGGCGAGATCCATGCGAATAAAGCGTTCTGCGATATGCTGGGATACGCGCCCGAAGAAATGCCCCAAAAATGGCGGGAGATCACGCATCCCGACGATATTGAACTGACGCAAAATGCGATTGCCGTCCTTGTTTCCGGCAAAAGAGAATCAGTGCGTTTCGTCAAAAGATTTATTCACAAAAACGGGAAGACCGTTTGGGTAGATTTAAGTTCGACCCTGCGCCGCGATCCACAAAACCAGCCGCTATATTTTATAACCTCCATCGTAGACGTCACCGAACGCAAACTGGCGTCTGAAGCGCTTGCCAAGAGCGAAGCGTTGCTCAAAAGAGTGCAGGCGGTGGCTCGCATGGGAAGTTGGGAAATCAATCTCGCCGCGAAAACGGCGGTCGCATCGGATGAGGCGCATCGCATTTACGGCGTAAGCCAAGACGCGCTGACGCTGACTTATATTCAATCGGTTTCGCTGCCTGAATTCCGCCCCATGTTAGACGCAGCCTTAACCGCGCTCATCACAGAAGGCAAACGATACGATGTTGAATTCAAAATAAAGCGATTATCCGATGGGCAAATCCGCGATATTCATTCCATCGCCGAATATAACGCGGAGAACAATACCGTCATCGGGTCGGTGCAAGACGTCACCGAACGCAAATTGACGGAAGACGCATTACGCGCAAGCAACGAGCGCTATCGCTCGCTATTTGAAGATTCTCCCATTGCTATTTGGGAAGAAGATTTCTCGCTGGTCAAAATACAATTTGACCGGCTGCGCCAATCGGGCGTAACCGATTTTAGAACTTACTGGAGAGAACATCCTGAAGACTTTCGGGCGATTGCGGGATTAATAAAAATTGTCGACACGAACCAAGCCAGTTTGGATGTAATTCACGCTGAAAGCAAAGAACAAGCGACAAGTAATATTTTCGATTCTTTTGTGGAAGAATCTCTAAAAATTTTTGAGGATGAACTGGTCGCTCTGGCTGAAGGGCAGACATATTTCAAAGGCGAGATACCCGTTAAGAATTTTTACGGCGAAAAAATTATTTTGGAGTTGACCCTCAACGTTCAACGCGGCTATGAAGATAATCTAGCGCGCGTCCTAGCCACTTTTCTGGACATCACCGAACGCAGACAAGCCGAAGATGAAATTCGCAAACTCAACGCCGAACTTGAGCGGCGCGTACAAGAACGCACGGCTCAATTAGAAACCGCCAACAAAGAATTGGAAGCGTTCAGCTATTCTGTTTCTCACGACTTGCGCGCGCCGTTGCGCGGCATTGACGGTTGGAGTCAGGCGTTGGCAGAAGATTACCGCGACCAGTTGGACGAACAGGCAAATCAATACATTGACCGCGTCCGCTCGGAAACCCAGCGCATGGGACGTCTCATTGACGATATGCTGCAACTATCGCGTCTGACGCGCGCGGAAATGCGTAAAGAAGAAGTTGACTTAAGCGCGCTGGCGCGCGTCATCGCAGAGCGCCTGCAAAGAGAAGAGCCTCATCGTCAAGTAGAATTTGACATTCAAGAAAACCTAACCGCAAAAGGCGATGCGCGTCTGCTTGAATCTGCCCTCACCAATTTGCTGGGCAACGCTTTCAAGTTCACAAGTAAAATTGCCGACGCCCGCGTTGAGTTTAAGCAAACCGAAATAGAGAGCCAGCGCGTTTTTTACGTCCGCGATAACGGCGCGGGATTCGATATGACCTACTCGCAAAAATTGTTCGGCGCTTTTCAGCGTATGCACAAATCTTCCGAATTCTCTGGCACGGGCGTTGGGCTGGCAATCGTCCAGCGCGTGATCCATCGTCACGGCGGAAAAGTTTGGGCAGATGCAAAAACAAACGAAGGCGCAACGTTTTACTTTACACTGCCAGAGTAACGCAGGAGCAAAAATGGAGCCAAAAGTGATCTTGTTAATAGAAGACAACGTCAGCGATATTGAACTCACCCGCCGCGCCTTTCAAAAAAGCCGCATCGCCAATCAACTGGATGTGGTGGAGGATGGGCAAGAAGCGTTGGATTATTTATTTGGCAAAGGCAAATACGCGGGGAAAAAATTAAGGGAACTGCCCGCGCTGATTCTGCTCGACCTGAAACTTCCCAAAATAAATGGGCTGCAAGTGCTTCAACAAATCCGCGCAAACGACCTGACCAGCCGCCTTCCTGTTGTCATACTCACCACCTCCAGCGAAGAGCAGGACATCGCGCAAAGTTACGATCTGGGCGCAAACAGTTACATCCGTAAGCCGGTGGACTTCACACAATTCATTGAAGCCATTCAAAGTCTGGGGCTATATTGGCTGGTGATTAACGAACCTGCGCCGCCAAAATTGAGGTAAGGTATGCCTGAAGCGCTTGCAGTTTTAATTGTCGAAGACTCGGAAAGCGACGCGCAAATAATAATCCGCGCGTTAAAAAAAGCGGACTATCAGATTATTTCCGAGCAAGTTGAAACCGCAGAAGAAATGCGCGCGGCGCTGGAAAGCCGCGAGTGGAATATTGTTATTTCAGATTTCGAACTTCCGCAGTTTGACGGGCGCGCCGCGCTTAAGGAACTTCAGGCGACGAAACGCGACGTCCCCTTTATTATCGTATCAGGCGCAATCGCAGAAAAAGACGCGATCGAAATGATGCTGTCTGGCGCGCAAGATTACCTCGACAAAAACGATATGGCGCGCCTGATTCCAGTTGTTAAACGCGAACTCAGACAAGCCTCAATACGAGGCAAACGCCGTCAAGCGGAGGAGGAATTGCAAAGGCGTTTGATAGAACTTGAATCTGTGCATACCATCTCCAACGCCCTGAGAACCGCCCGCCTAACCGAAGAAGCGCTTCCGCTCCTGCTTGACCAAACCCTCGCGGCGCTGGCAACCGACGCCGGCGTCATCTGGCTTTACGATTCAGCCAGCGATGAATTACGCATTGCGGTCGCGCGCGGATGGTTTAACGACATCAACGAACCGCCGATAAAACCCAATCAAGGCATTGCGGGAATGGTATTCACAACGGGGAACATCCACATCACAAAAGATTTTGCCGCCGACCCGCTTACCTATTTGGCAGACGGAAACAAAATTCCAAGCGGCTGGGCGGGAATTTGTATGCCCATTTTAAGCGACGAGAAAAAAATCGGCGTGTTATTCATCTCTGTGCCTGCGCCGCGTGAAATATCCCCCGCGCAGATTAAACTGCTTTCCTCGCTCGCCGAAATGACAGGCGCGGCTTTATACCGTATGCGCCTTCATGAAGAAACCGAGCGAAGATTAAGAAACGTTCAGGCGTTTCACGAAATTGACCAGGCGATCACCGCCAGCCTCGATCTTTCCATTATTCTTGATATCCTGCTTAACCACGTCGCCGCTCAATTAGGCGTAGACGCGGCAACCGTATTGCTTTTTCGCCCATACCAAAATATTTTAGAGTGGACGGCTAAAATCGGCTTTCGCACAAAGTCGAAGCAAGCGAGCGTTCCGCTGCACGGAAGTCTGGCGGGCAAAGTTATATTGGAACGCCATAACATTCAAATCCTTGACCTCGAACAATATCCCCAAAAAAATCAGACCGCCGCGCTTTGGGCAAACGAAGAATTCAAATCATATATCGGGGTGCCGCTAATTGTCAAAGGAGAGATAAAAGGCGTGCTTGAAGTTTTCAATCGGCAGCCGCTTACGCCCAACCCCGAGTGGCTCGACTTTCTCAACACGCTGGCGGGACAAGCCGCCATTGCAATTGAAAACACACAGTTGTTCACTAACTTACAACGCGCCAATCAGGAACTCAGCATCGCATACGACGCCACCATTGAAGGCTGGGCGCACGCGCTGGACTTGCGCGATAAAAAAGCCGAAGGACATACGTTACGCATAACAGAAATGACAACCATGCTTGCCCTGAAAATGGGAATGAACGAACGCGACCTGCTCCATCTTCGACGCGGCGCGTTGCTGCACGATATTGGCACAATGGGCGTCCCCGATACAATTCTGTTAAAGCCCGGAAAATTATCCGCCGAGGAACGACGCGCTATACAGCAACATGTGCAATTTGCGTACGATATGCTTTTCCCCATTCGCTATCTGCGCCCCGCGCTGGATATTCCATATTGCCACCACGAATGGTGGGACGGCAGCGGCTATCCGCGCGGATTGAAGGGCGAAGAGATTCCGCTCGCCGCGCGCATCTTTGCGGTGATAGACGTTTGGGACGCGTTGCTCTCAGACCGCCCCTACCGCGCGGCATGGACGAGCAAAAAAACTTTGAAATATATCAAAGACCTTGCGGGCAAACAATTTGATGCGCGCGTTGTAGAAGCGTTTTGCAAGACGCTCGAAAGCGCTGAAGAATAATTTGCAATACGACATAAATGTCGCGCCGCAAAAATGCGATGAGTTTTGCTCATCGCATTTTTTATTTCAACTTTACTTGACGCGCAGGAAGCGTCGCTTGCCGACTTGCAACACGCCAGAGTGCGGGAAAGGCGCATCGCGCTCGATCACTTCGCCGTCCAAGCGGACGCCCTTTTGATCAATCAACGAACGCGCTTTGCTTTTACTCTCCGCCAACTTCGCAGCAAGGATCACGTCCACAACGGTTTGCCCAGACTGCAATTCATACTCAGGCATCTCGTCGGGAATTTCTTTTTGCTGAAACATCTTGATAAAATTCTCTTGCGCGGATTTCGACTCAGCGTCGCCATAAAAAATACTCGTAATCTCGCGCGCGACATTCATCTTCGCATCGCGCGGATGCAGCGTCCCCGCAGCGACCTCCCGTTCAATCTTTTCGATCTCCTGCGGAGTCCAGCGCGTGGCAAGGCGCATGTATAAGCCCATCGCGGAATCAGGCACGGACATAATCTTGCCAAACATATCATTCGCGCCCGTGTTGATTGGCACAATATTGCCGGTGGATTTTGACATGCGCTGCACACCGTCGGTGCCTGGCAAGATTGCGGTGATCACGCCGACTAACGGTTTTTGTCCCAGCGCTTCTTGCAGTTTGCGCCCAGCGACAATAATATTGAACAGTTGATCGGTGCCGCCAACTTGCACGTCGGTCTGCATCGCAACCGCGTCGTAGCCTTGCATCAAAGCGTAAAAAGTTTCATGCAAATAGATTGGCTCGTCTTTTTCAAAACGCTTCGAAAAATTGTCGCGCTTTAAAAACTGCTGCACCGTAAAATTTTGTCCAAGTCGAATCAAATCCACCAGCGTAAGTTTAGACAGCCACTCGCCGTTATAGCGGATTTTCGTCTTCTCGCGATCCAACACGCGGAAGGCTTGCTCGGCGTAAGTGATCGCATTTTCATTGACTTGCTCTTCAGTAAGAATCGGACGCGCTTTATTTTTATCGGAAGGATCGCCGACGAGCGCGGTGTAACTGCCAATGAGAAATGTGACTTCATGTCCCAAATCTTGAAACTGGCGCAACTTGCGCATGGTGATGGTATGTCCCAAATGCAGATCGGTGGAAGTTGGATCGTAGCCGCAATAAACGCGCAAGGGACGCTTCTCTTTTTGAGCGAGGAGCAAACGTTCGCGCAGTTCGGCGGTCATGGCTTTCTTCAAATCTTCGTCGCCGTATTCAGCGCCTTGCATCAGCAATTGGACTTGGTCTTCAATATTCATAGATTCTCCTTTGAGAAAAACGACATAAATGTCGTGTTACTTATTTGACAAATAAAAACGCGCCCTTTCGCGGGCGCGTTCATAAGCACACCATCGCAAGAGTTTATGGACAGGCGCAATCATAATATTCGGCGGAAAAATTTATGTCAAACACGCCGCCATTATACAACAAGAATTTCATTGCGCCAAACTAAACGGAAAATTCCACGGACCTTTCACGGTATAGAAATCGGGACTGTACACGATCTCTTCGGCTTGTTGTTGAGTCATTTCGGGCGGGAAGCCGGTGATTTGCATGGTCTGCGCGCCGTTCACATCCGCGCAATTAAGCGTGACGCCAATGCCGCGCTCCAACAATGATTGCTGAATCTTAGGCATATAGATCGCGCAGTAATCGCCTTCGCGCGGAGTTGCGCCGATTGAATCAATTGTGATAATCGCATGGGTCAAGTCGGCGTCGGGCGGGACAATGAAAGTGAGCGTATCGCAACGCAAGCCCGCGCCGCCGTTGGCAGGTTCTTGTATGCTCGCCAGCGTTGTGCCAAATTCCTGCATGACCGTTCCCGCGTAGGTCAAACTCGCAGACATGATTCCCCAGTCGGATGTATCGGGCAGCGTGAAGCAGACATTTGCATTCAGATTTTTCCCGTCCATCGAAACGCTTTCCATGCGGACTTCGATTCCGCTCGCGGATTGATTCGGCGCGGCGAGTTCCACTTGCGCCGTCGGATACGACGCGGCGTCAATGTAGGCTGTAGGCGTTGGAAGAATTTGAGGCGCGCCCGCATTAGGCTGTTCCACTGCGGGCATACATGCGGATAAAAATAGCGTTAGCAAAACAATTATTTTTTTCATGGGAGATTCTCCTGCGACATAAATGTCGCGTTACTTAAACAAATCGCCAAATGCGCTTTTCACATTTTCAAATTGAAATTGATAGCCAGATTCTAATAGACGCTTCGGCTGAGCATATCTGCCTTCAACGACAAGGACGCTCATTTCGCCTAAAAGGATCCGCAAGATAAAGGCAGGAGTTGGCAGCCAATACGGGCGATGCAAAACATTCGCAAGCGCGCGATTGAAATCCGCGTTGGAAGTGAGCGTGGGCGCAATCAGATTGTACGCGCCGCGCGCATTTTCATCGGCGATGAGATGCCGCACCGCGCCGACCCAATCGTTGACGTGAATCCACGGCACAGCGAATTTTCCATCGCCCATGGGACCGCCCGCGAATAATTTAATCGGCAGCGCCATCAGCGACAACATGCCGCCATTTTTTGCAAGAACTACCGAAGTGCGGACAACGACTCGGCGCACGCCTAATTCTTCGACGGGCTTGGTGGCATTTTCCCATTCAACGGTGAGTTGCGCGAGGAAGTCGTCTGCGGGCGGCGTGGATTCGTCCGCCGTTGCGCCTGTTACGCCGTAGTAATTAATGCCTGAGGCTTGGACGAGAATCTTTGGGCGGCGAGTCGCTTGACTCATCGCAGACGCAATGGCGCGTCCAGAAAGAACGCGAGAATCGTGGAAGGATCGCTTCGTGGTAGAAGTCCATGGGAAGGTGGAAAGACTCTTTCCCGCGAGATGAATCACCGCGTCCATATTGTTAACCAGATTCCCCCAGCCGTTCGTCGTCTTCGCGTCCCATTGAATCATTTGCGCGCCCTCGACAGTTTCCGCGCCGCGCGTGAGGATAAAAACTTTATGCCCGTCTGCAATCAATTTTTTTGTGAGCGCGCGTCCAAGAAAGCCCGAACCGCCTGAGATCATAATGTTCATTTCAAACGCTCCTGTAATGACGTGAATTCAATCAACTGGAAGTATAATGGCGCAGATTAACCGAGGCATGATGCACGAACCAGTGCTGGTACTCAACGCAAATTTCGAGCCGATCCATGTATGCTCAACCCGACGGGCTGTAGGCATGATCCTTGCGGGAAAAGCCAACCTGATCGCGAATGGGCGCGGTTACATTCATACTGTAACGCAATTGATCCCGCGTCCCTCCGTGATTCGATTGGAAATGCAAGTTCATAAGCCGCGACCGCGCGTTAAGTTGACGCGCCGCGAAATCTTCAGACGCGATAATTATACCTGTCAGTATTGCGGCAGGCGCGATGTGACGTTGACCATTGATCATGTGACGCCGCGTCATTTAGGCGGGCTGCCAGTTTGGACAAATTTAGTCACGGCTTGTTCTTCCTGCAACCATCACAAGGGCGGGCGCAGAGTGGAGGAAGTTCACATGCGTTTGTTGCATATTCCTAAAGAGCCGCCCGCGAGCGCCAAATATATTTTCGGGCGGCATCTTTCAGAGAACGCGGAGTGGGAGCGTTATATTGCAGGATGGTAATTAGGAACTCGCCATCTTTACTACTTCATCACATTCATCAAAAGAACGGGCGTGATATAGGCTTCGATCACGGCGGCGACGGCTAGCAACGGAATCACGACGCCAATAAATATCTTTGCCCAATCAGCGAGCAATTCAATGATCACTTCGCCAAGCGATTTTCCCGTTTGCGGCGTGACGATGGCGACGCCGAAGTAAAGCATCGCGGCGGCGCCGAGCATCAACGCGGGAATTTCAAAAATCCCATGCGGCAGAACGCCCGCGATAAAGAGCGGAAAAGGCGGAACGCCAAGTAATTTCAGCAGAGCAAACAATCCGCCGATTAAACCGATGTTGAACATATACAATAGAACGCCAAGCACGCTAAAAGAAACCAAACCGCCCAAGAAGATGAAAATCACAGCGCGAGAGTTATTTAAGAAAAGGAAAGGCGCGCTAATTTGTCCGCTTAAATTTGCAAGGTTGGGCATTCGCCCCAATCGTTCCTGAAGTTTCACAAGTTCTTCAGGAGACGCTTTAGCGATCACCTGCGATACGTTTCTCATCACCCAGTCGTAACCGAGCCAGATACTCGCGCCCGCGACCAAAACGATAACAAGCAGCGCGGGCAAAACGCGGCGCAGCGAACCTCGAAAGACAAAGCGATACCATTCGCCAAGCGAGCGCGCGTCGCCGAGAAAATGCTTCCAAAACATGCGCCAAATCCATTTGAGATTAATCACGTCTATTTCGCGTCCGAGCAAATACTCGCGTTCAAAGTGAGCGATGCCCATACGGATCAACAAGAGCGAGACAATCGTCACGCCAACCACCGCAAGCCAGAGCACTTCGGCGGTGCCCCAAAACAACATTACCGCTTCGCCTTGCATTAAAACTGCGACGGGGATGACGATAAAAGACGCCAACAAGTTCGCGGCTTTGACGGAAGTAGATTGAACAGAAATTACAATCGCAGCGCTGACCATCAAGAAAGCGTGCGCGCCGGTCAGCGCCATCAATTGCAGCATGATCATCGGCGGCGGAATCGTTAACTTTTCCTGTCGAGTAATCAACACGAGATAAAACGCAATTGAAAGAAAACTGGCGATGAGCGGCGTAATCACGCCGACTAAAAGTTTTCCAAAATACAATTGCCAATCGTCGAACGGCGCGCTTAACAGCGGCTCGATGGTGCCGCGTTCCTTTTCGCCGACGAACGATTCCAACGCAACGACCAGCGAGATGGTGATTGGAAAAAATCCGATGATCATAATAGAGAACGGCACGAGGCGTTCAAGGATTAAGTTTGCGCTATATTTATTCAAGAAGTCAACGGTTTGTTTGGCAAACTCATTCATCAAAACGGGAAAACAAAAGACGAGAATTACCATCGGCGCCAACACGCGCCAATCGCGAAGTTGATCGCGCAGTTCGCGACGCGCCACAAGCCAGACAAGTTTTAATTTATTAGCGGACATTTTCATTTCCTCGCGCTTCCGACATGACTTTCAAATAGACTTGCTCCAACGTGCGCGGCTCTTCCTGAAACGCCATCACAGACGCGGAAGTCAGCGCCTTCAATATCTGCGGATTTGATTCCTGCGGACGCGGCACACGCACCTTCAAATGGGTCGCTGTTTTTTCGAGAAGTTCCACGCCCTCAGGCAATTTCAACCCCGTCGCATCCCACGCTTCGGAAAATTTAATTTCGTATTCAGGCGCGCCGAGCGACTTTTGCTTCAACTCTTCCAAAGAGCCTAACGCTAAAATTTTTCCGCGATAGATGATGGCAATCTGATCCGCCAGTTCTTCGACTTCGCTCAAATTATGCGAGCAGATGACGATGGTGCGCTGCGAAGATTTCAAACGCGCAATTTCATCGCGCACCAAACGCGCGGATTCGGGATCCATCGCGGAGGTCGGCTCGTCAAGCAACAACACGCTGGGGTCGTGAATCATCGCGCGCGCCAGCGCTAATTTTTGGCGCATCCCTTTTGAATATTCGCCAATGCGTCGTTTCGCAGCTTCAGTCAATCCAAAATATTCCAGCAAATGATCGGCGCGTTGTTTTCGCGCGGACGGCGAGAGACTATAAACCTGTCCGAAAAAATCGAGATACTCATAAGCGCTCATCCGCATATAAAGACCGTGCTGCTCGGTCAACACGCCCACAGATGCGCGAACGTCATGTCCATTTTTGACAACGTCATAGCCCGCGACACGCGCCGATCCGCGCGTGGGTTGCAGCAGCGCAGTCAACATGCGGACGGTGGTAGTCTTGCCGGCGCCGTTTTGTCCCAGCAGCGCCAATATCTGTCCGGGCGCAACTGAAAGGTTTACGCCGTCCACAGCCATAAAATCATGAAATTGTTTGCT
>JAVHOY010000367.1:0-10762 GCA_036170295.1 bacterium | reverse complement strand
GCGCAACTGAAAGGTTTACGCCGTCCACAGCCATAAAATCATGAAATTGTTTGCTCAGGTCGTTAGTTACTATCATAATGGTTCCTTATCAAAGTGGATTGACTGGCTTATTGTATTCCCCCGCATATAATATTCATGTTCACAGGGAGCTTACAGTTGTCTTGCGCCGTTGCGACATGAATGTCGCGCCGCAGAGAAATACAATCGCAAAAAAGATTTGATTGATATTGATTCCATTAACCAGCGCCACGTCCAAACGCAGAAATTCGAGCGCGAAGCGAACAAGCGAATAGAAGATAAGATACGCGAGAAACACATCGCCTGATTTAAGTTTGTCCGCAAAGCGTCGCACAAGCCAAAGTAGAAAGACGACGTTTGCGAAATTCAAAATGGATTCATACGCAAACAGCGGATGATAATACGCGACGGATTCAAAACCTTGCAGACGATATTCGGGCGCGATAAATATCTTCCATAAAACGTTGGCGGGCAAGCCGTACAGTTGCTGGTTGAAATAATCGCCGAGCCGTCCGATCGCTTGCGCCAGAGCAAACGACGGGGCGAGCAAATCCGCGAGACTCCAGAACGGAATCTTATTTTGACGGGAAAATAAAATCAGGGCGACGAGTCCGCCAATCCACGCGCCGGGAATCCCATAGCCGCCGAGAAAAACGTTGAGAAAATCCAGCGGATGGGAAAGATAATACGACGTAGTTAATCCAAACGCGACAGAAGAAATCGGCGGCGTGAAGATGTGCCAAAGACGCGCGCCGATGATTGACCAAACAATGAGCGGCAGAAAAAGATAATAAACAATTTCAGCATCTTCGTTGCGACGCTTGATTTCATATAAAGCAAGCAAAGCGCCCGCGGCGACGCCAAGCGCGATGAGAATGCCATTCCAGCGAAAGTCTAATATGCCGAGCGAAATTCCGTTAGATGAAATCAATGAATGTACTCTTTGTTTTGCTTGGCTTTTCGCATTCGCTCATGCCCCTGCGCGCGGACATGGAAAATGCGTTGAAGCGCGGTGATGTTGCCAAGCGCAGCAATCAACGTCGCTGCGGCGAAGGGTTGATTGAAGATCAGCAAAGGAATCAAAACGAGATAGCGTTCGACGCGCGTGAGAATTCCAACTTTGGCGGTGAAGCCCAAACCTTCGGCGCGGGCTTTGACATACGAAACCAATACCGAGCCAGCCGTCGCTAAAAATGTCATCATCACGCCGATATTATTTCCTTGCGAAAGAAAATAATATAGGAGTCCGCCAAAGGTGACAAACTCGGCGTAGCGGTCGCTGACCGAATCCACGAAGGCGCCGAAGTCGCTGGGGTGTCCGCGTAGACGCGCCATCGTGCCATCGAATACATCCACAAGCACGAAGAGCAAAAGGATAATGCCGCCGAGAGTCATTTTCCCTTGCGAAATTACATACGCGCCAAAGGTTGTGCCGAGCAGACCTAAGAGCGTCACGGCGTTGGGAGTTAATCCCGTGCGGTTGAGGAACGCGCCAATTGGGTCTAATATACCTTTGAAGATGGCGCGCAATCTATCGGAGAATGTTGGGGTTGGGTTCATAGGTTGAGGTGTGTGAAGTGTGTAAGAAAATTACTCGCTCTTTTTTTCGTCTGACAAATCGTCTTCGCTGACCAGCACGTCGCGTTCTTTGCCGCCGCCTTGAGAAGGACCGACGACTCCCATTTCTTCAAGTTGATCAAGTAATCGCGCGGCGCGCGGATAACCGATTCGCAGGCGGCGCTGAATCAACGACGCGGATGCGCGTTGCGACGAGCGCACAATCGAAATCGCCTGCTCGATCAAACTGTCGTCCTGGTTCTCATCGGGTTCTTGCAAAAGTTTTTCCCACGGCGGAACATCGTCCACTTCCACGCCGCTCTTTTGCCAGTGAGAGATGATGCGCTCGATTTCCATATCCGTAATCATCGCGCCTTGCGCGCGGACAGGATTGCCGACTTCGGGATTTAGAAAAAGCATGTCGCCTTTGCCGAGCAAAGACTCCGCGCCGGTGTAATCCAAAATAACGCGACTATCAATGCCCGACGCGACCGCAAACGCCAGCCGCGCAGGGAAGTTCGCTTTGATGAGTCCCGTGACCACATCCGTTGACGGGCGTTGCGTGGCGACCACGAGATGAATACCCGTCGCGCGCGCCATTTGCGCGAGGCGCACAAGGTTATGCTCGGTCACGTCGGGCGCGGACATCATCAAGTCGGCGAGTTCGTCAATGAGGACGACAATGCGCGGCAGAGATTTCCCGTCCGCTTTGCGCGTGACCTTGCGATTATACGCATCCAAATCACGGGCATGCGCGGATTCGAGCAAGCGATAGCGATGCTCCATTTCAACGACAACCCAGCGCAACACGCCGAGAATGCGCTCGATATTCGTTTCCACTTTTCCGTATAAATGCGGCAAGCCGTTGAAGCGAATGAGTTCCACCATTTTGGAATCGATCATCACCATCCGCAAATCTTCCGGCGCGTTGTTCATCGCCAGACAAGCCGCAATGGATGTGATGCAAACCGACTTGCCCGAACCCGTCGCGCCCGCGATCAAAAGATGCGGCATACGCGCCAAGTCCGCCATCAGCGGATGACCCGAAACGTCGCGCCCCAGCGCAATCGTCAACGGCGCGCCGACTTTATAAAACGAATCTGATTCAAGCAGCGTCCTCATGCGGACAACGGTACTGTGCGTATTCGGGACTTCAATGCCGACATACGCTTTGCCGGGAACAGGCGCTTCAATTCTCAAACGCTGCGCGGATAACGCCAGCGCAATATCTTTCTGCAACGAAGCGATCTGCGCGACGCGGACTTTCATTTGTTGAACGTCCACTTCGTCGGAACCGGGCTTCTTGATAAAACCTGGCTGCACCGCAAATTGAGTCACAGACGGACCCACGCGATAGCCAATGACCGTAGCGGGAACGCCGAAATCAGCGAGCGTCTTCATAATCAATCCCGCCGTTTGATTGATGGTACGCTCATCGGCGCGAGTGGCAGTATCGGCAAGTAAAAGAGTCAGCGGCGGCAAATCCTCGCCGCGCGGAGGCGCTTTGAAAGGTTTGGTTTCTTTTTTGGGATCAGATTGTTTTAACGATGTGCGGAATTCAACGGGCAAAGGCGCGACTTTCTTTTTGGGCGCGTCATTCGTTGCGGCGGATTGCGGTTCTTCAGGCTTCGCTTCTACAACAGGAACGGGAGTCGCCACAACCACAGTCGGCGCTTCGCCGGCGATATGCAATAACCAGTCTTCAAGTTTTGTCCATAGCCCAAAACCTGTCACTGCGGCAAATAGCCACAATAGAAAAATGACAAAACTACCGCCAATCGCGCCCAAGAATTTCCATGCCAGCGCAAGCAATCCCCAGCCGAGTCGTCCGCCGTCCACGCCCGCCTCTGCGCGGATGAGAATATCCTCCTGCCCAAAAATCGCTCCGAAAACGGCGAACAGTCCCAAGGTCAGCAGCGCGGCGAGTTCCAACGCGATGAGTCGCCCCCAGCGAATTTCAACGGTATCGCGGCGCAGTAAAAAATATCCAAAGAAGCCAATTCCAAAAACGATGAGCAAACTTCCCCAGCCAAACCAAAGCGCAAGCAGGTTTGCAAACGGAGTCAACAATACGCCGTCGGTGAAGCCGAAAATTGCAAACAGCGACATCAATGCAAACGCGATGAGCGTTACGCCAGTCGCGTCGCGCATGAAGCGCCCGAAATGCAAATTGAAGCGCGCCAGCCTTTCGAGCCAGTCATTGCGCGGAGCGGGCGGCTCAACTTGAGAATAATGAATCATCTACCCTAGCCTCATGCTTAATCCCATGCGCTGATGTTCGGCTTCCAAATGCAAAACGCGGACCTGCACACACTGACCTTCGGAAAGAATTTCCTTGACAGTCTTACCTTCTAATTGCGGAATCTCGGAAGCGTGAATCAATCCTTCTACGCCGAGATTGAGACGCGCAAACGCGCCGAATGAAAGTACGCTGGTAATCGTCGCGGATTGCAGGCTGCCTTCGGGAAATTCAAGCGCGGCATTTTTCCAAGGATTTGATTGCAAGCGTTTGAGACTCAACGCTACGCGACAACGCTCCGGCGAAAGTTCAAGCACTTGCGCGTTAATCTCGCTGCCCATTTGAACAATCGAAGTCGGATGCGAAACGCGCCCCCACGATAATTCGGAAATATGGATCAACCCTTCCACGCCGCCGAGATCAACAAAGACGCCAAAGTCGGTGATGTTGGTGACCACGCCCTTCACGTTTTGACCCGCCTGCAACGCGCTAAAAATTTTGGTGCGTTTGCCCGATTCAGATTGCGCGGCGCGCTCGGAAAAAACCACGCGCCCATCTTCCGGCGCGCACTCAATCACTTTCAAATGCAACGTGCGCCCCACATACGCTTCAAGATCACGATCGCGGTTATCGCTTTCGAACTTGCCTGCCAAATCCACAAGATGCGAGAACGGCACAAAACCAAATAAGCCGCCGCCCTCCACAAGCAAACCGCCGTGATTGAAACCGCTAACGTTCAAATCAATGATTTGATCTTGCATATATAAATCTTTGAGATGATCCCAATCGGCGCTGGATTCTTTCGCGGCGGATGAAGGCGACAACGCGGAACGCTTCGCTTCATACGCGCCGCGATTTTGCGCGGGCTGAGCCTCAATATGATGCTCGCCTCGATGATTTCCCGCCGCGCGCGGAAACACGCGACTCTCTTCCGCCAACACCGACTCCCACCAATTCTCGTCAATGACGGGCATCGGGTTTTCCTGCATTACTTTTGAATCAGACATAATAGGTTCCCTTCCGTACCGCGTAAAATATTTTTTCGTTCTCAGACAGCAAAGCCTTCTAATTTTGCTCAAAAGTCAAGCGACTTCGGAGTCCGAAAAAGTTTACTGCTCTTTAAGATTCGCTTCCATTTCAAGGATCGCTTTGGCGACAGCCTCGACAGCCACGCGCTGCTTGCGATACAAATCCGCTTCGGACATAGCAAGGCGAGAAGCTACGTCGCGCACTTTGCGTCCCTCGATAAATTTCATTTCAAGGATGTTGTACAAAATCCATTCGGTCGTAAATTTACGGTCGCCGTCTGGCTTTACTTGATCCACAGCTTTGCGCAACAAGGAGCGTAAGGCGTTGGCAGAATTGCCGCCGTCTTTCTCGGCAAGTTCGCGCACTGTTTGCAAATTCATTAATGGATTATTCGTCAACTTCGGTCCGCCCCAATAATGCGTCAGCGCGTCTTTGACCCAATTGGCAAGATCGGCTTCCTGCAAAACAGGTTCAGCCAATAAAGTTGCGCGCGCGTCGTACCGTCCCGCTGCGCGCATGCGCTGGATGATCTCCACTTGAGGCTGAAGGTCGGCGAGCGAGCGGAAAACGTTTTGCTGCAATTGACGATCTTCGAGCGCGAACGCGGCGCGGTCGGCGAGCAACCAGAGCGCGTCGCGCTGATCGCGTTCCATTTCTTGATGATCGCGTCGCGCCACGCCAAGCAAACCGAGCAAAGGCGACGCCTCGTCTTGATCCATATCAGGTCGGCGGCGGCGATGCAAAGGCAGCACCCAAAATTTTCCCCATTGAAATTCACGGCGCGTATTGGCGTCGGCTTGTACGCTGTCTAACGCTGCGGGCAAATTTTCCTGATCGAGCAAAGCGCGATTGCCCGCCGTCACAATGGGAGAAAGAGTCTCGTCGTCTAACGCGGCGATAAAAGCGGCGGGAGATTGCAAATGATCGCGCACAGCGGCTAATATAGATTCCAGAAATTGCTGCAAGTCGCCTTGAGTTAATAAGCGCTCTTCCACGTTTTGAAGAAATTGCAACTCGCCGCGATCGCTGCCGAAGAAAAGCCAACGCTCCCAAATCGGCGCGGCAAAAGTAATGGCGTGTTCAATCAGCAAAATAGTCGCCACCACCGTAAATGGAACGAAAGCGTTATACGGCGAACCAAGCAACGCCCCGCTGCGGCGGACAACCGTCATCAGCCCAAGCGCGGCGGAGGCAGTCACAGGTCCGCGCATGATCCACTTCATCAAGCGGCTTTTGATGACGCGGTCGGGCCAGGAAACGCCAAAGAAAGCGACGGCGTACGCCATCACGATCACCAACGCGCCGACTAAAAAATTGATCAGCGTCGCCACGCCCCAAAAGAAAAACGGATGCGCCGCAGCAAATCCATAACCGAATAAAAGATAAGGATATGATCCCAGCGCGGGAGCCGTCGCGCCCGCCATGAGATAGATCATGCGGCGGCGACCCGATCGAGTCAGCATAAGACGATAGGCGCGCAAGAAATTCATGCCCGCCCAAACCATCGCGGCGACATAGAATAACGTAAACGCTTCCGTCCAGATCGTGCGCGAAAGATGCGGCGCGGGTTCGCCGTTCGGAACTAAGGGTCCAAGCAAAAGATTGAACGCGAGCAACAGAATGAAGAACGACGAGATCACATACATACCGCGCACGGCGAGTCGTCTGCGTCCGCGCGAAGGACGTCCCGCTGTAACAAGCAACGCGTCGGAAAGATGTAAATATGCCGCAGGGAGAAAAATAATTCCAAACCACTGTAAACGTAAAAATAAATCAATCGCCCCCATGCTTAACGACTTATCCTGTAAGGCTTCGGCGGTGAAGACAACCACCACGCAAAGCAAGATAATCGCAAATGAACGCGCTACCCGATCGCGTAGATTGAACGAAAGCGCATACAGGAACAGCGAAAACGCCATAATGGCAATCCCCGCCGTCAAGATTTGATTGAGCGCCTTTAGCCCCGCCAGCAAAGGCTCTATCCAACCGTTAATCATGCAAACCCTTCCAGTAAAAATTTTTGTTCGCGCATAGACCTGACGGGTTTCCAATAAAACCTGTCAGGTCTTATCTACTTCAACGTTTTTCCAAAGAACAAAGTTACGTCCTGATTCAAATAATAATGGTCATTATACCCGCAGAACTCATATCCAAATTTTTGCGCGAGGCGGATCATGGGCATGTTTTTGGATTGCATTTCCAAAATGAGATAGCGATGCGCGCGGCTGACAGCCCAATTTTGCGCGGAGATGAGCAACGCGCCGCCAATTCCCTGACGACGATACGACGCGCCCACCGCGAATTCAGTCGCCCACGCAACGGACGCCGACTCGCGTTCCAACGCGCAGAGATAGCCCGCGGGGACTTCGTCGGCGAGCGCGGTTTGCATCATAGATTTTTTCATCCATGTATCGGCGAGCGCGCGCGGATCATACGGAAAGGCAATGGAAATCGAGCGCGGCAGGCGCGCCTCGCGGAACGCGGCGATGAACTGTCCCGCGTCGCGACGCAGTTCCAATTGCCAAACCGATTCGCTGGCGCTGGAATGATCCAACGCGATCAAATGGGGAATGTCGTTTGCAACCGTAGGTCGAATTTGAATTTTGGTTATCATGGATAAAACTCGCAATTCGTAAAATCTAATTTAATGGCATAACGCGCACAGAGATCACGCAAGGAGTTAAGGCGGCGCCTTGATTATCGGTAACGACAAGCCGCAATTGATAATCGCCAGGCGTCAGCGCGGTCGTGTCCCATTTGCCCAGCGCGCCGTTCTTGACGGCGTTGCTGCCCGCAGAAAAAATCGCCCAAGCGGAGCCTCCTTGCGGCGCAATTTCAAATTTATAAAATCCAAAATTTGGAATATCCGCAGAGCCGATCAAGTCCACCGAACCTTGCACTTCATCGCCCGATTTTGGAGACGTGATCATAATTCGATTCGGCTCGCATCCAGAAGCGCCGGGAAGCGCCGTTTGCGCGGGCGCGTTTGCAAATTGAGTCATCATCTCAGGCGAGAGCGCGCCTGTCGGCGTGGAAATGAAATCTAAGGTGGGAGTGGAATTCAATTCGCTTGCGGGAAGTCCCGGAATAATAAACGAGGCGATGAAAAATTCGGCGCAAAATAAAATCGCGATCAAAGCGGAAATCGCGATAGATTGAGCGAATCGGCGGGATGAAAATTCGCGTTCCATCTGATAAACAGCCGTCCGCGATTCGCGCCACGAACGCCACAGCCAGCGGAAAGCAAACAGTCCGCCAATCGCCAACACAACGTAAATCAGCGCCTCGTACGAGGAGAGAAATTTATAAAACGCAGCCATGCCTAATCAACATCACATCGAATGCAACACGCCGCGCGCGATGGTTTCGATCTTGGGCGTAATCACTTTGCCCGCTTCCATGACCTCGACATGCGAAGTGATCGTGGAGCCGTCTAAATTTGCTTTGTTGCTGATGCCCGAAATGCCCAGCACACGCATCGCGCCATGCCGCGCAACAATCACCTCAGGCACAGTGGACATGCCCACCGCGTCCGCGCCGACGAGTTGCAGAAAGCGCAAATCGGCGGGAGATTCAAACGAAGGTCCGCTCAGCCCCGCGTACACGCCTTCCTGCAATTTGATTCCGTTTTCTTTTGCGACTTTACGCGCAAGATCGGAATACGCGCGGTCGTAAGGCTGACTCATATCGGGAAAGCGCAGACCGATCTCGTCAATGTTGGGTCCAATCAACGGATTCAATCCCGTCATGCCGACCATATTTAATTGATCGGTAATCAACATCACATCGCCGGGCGTAAAGTTTGGATTCACGCCGCCCGCCGCGTTGGTCACGATCAAATTTGAGATTCCCATGCGCTGCATGACGCGGATAGGCAGAGTCACTTGATCCATCGTATACCCTTCGTAATAATGGATGCGTCCCTGCATAACCAACACGGGTCTGTCTTCCAGCTCGCCGATTACAAAGCGCCCCGCGTGTCCTTCCACTGTGGAGACGGGAAAATGAGGCAACTCTTTGTATGGAATATAAACCGCGTTCTTAATAGAATCGGCTAAACCATTAAGTCCCGAGCCGAGAATCATTCCGACAACGGGCTGAATCGAAATCCGTTGTTTGATCGCTTGCGCGGCTTCGTCCATTTGAGCGAGCGTAATAAAATTTTGCATGTGTGATTACCTTCTAAATGATGTGGCGCCTTCCCCGCATAACACTGAATGCGCGGCGAGATTATAACATTACATCTTTGAATGCCTGCGCGGTTTGTTCCACGCCTGCATCGTCAATCCAATAATGCGTCACCAAGCGGAAGCGACGCGCGCCCGCCGTATCTATCAGAACGCCGCGTTTTTTCATTTCATCCACAATTTGATTTTCAGATTTCCGAACGTCGTCCGCCAAATTAAAATAGATCATATTGGTAGACGGAAAATCCGCGTCTAAAACCAGACCGCGAATCTGCTTCAACTGTTCGGATAGTTTCTTTGCGCGAATGTGATCCTGCTCCAGCCGCGTCGTCATCTTTTCCAGCGAGATCAAACCCGCCGCAGCGAGGACGCCCGCTTGTCTCATTCCGCCGCCGAGCATTTTCCGAAAACGGCGCGCGCGGTGGATGAATTTCTTCGTCCCGACCAACATCGAACCGACAGGCGCGACTAATCCCTTGCTCAGGCAAAACATAATCGAATCGGCGGGCGCAATCAATTCTTTGACGGAAACGTTTAACGCCGTCGCCGCGTTGAAAATCCGCGCGCCGTCAACATGAAACGCGAGATTATTCTCGCGCGCGATTTTTCCAACCGCCTGCATGTACGCTAGTGAAAGCGGAATGCCGCCGCAGACGTTTTGCGTATTCTCCACACAGATCAAGCGCGTGACGGTGTGATGCACATCTTCGGTTTGAATCGCGCCGCGAATATCGTCTAAAAGAAAAGAACCGTCGGGTTGATTCGTAATAGGATGCGGAAAAATTCCGCCGAGCGCAGACATCCCGCCGGCTTCGTTCAAATAAATATGGGATTTATCTCCGACGATGGCTTCCTCGCCGCGCTGACAGTGAGTCAGCAACGCAAGCAAATTGCCCATGGTGCCAGAAGCGACAAAGAGCGCGTCTTCCTTGCCGAGCCTGTCGGCGGCTTTTTCTTGCAATTGATTGACGGTGGGATCGTCCATATAAACATCGTCGCCCACTTCGGCTTCCGCCATAGCCGCGCGCATTTCGGGCGTGGGCTGGGTGACGGTATCGGAACGAAGATCAATGTAGTTCATGCGATTTCTCCTTATTGTGGCGCGACATTAATTCGCATCACACTTGCTGGTTGGAATGCGTCAATTATAATGGGCGCATGACAAACCTATCCCCTTCCGCTCAAAAAATTCAAAACTTGTTATTTGAACTTGGCTACTCGTATACGGTGATCGAACATGTTGAATCCACGCGCACGGCGCAGGAAGCCGCAGACCGCGCGGGCTGTGAATTGGGTCAAATCGTAAAGTCGCTGATCTTCATGGGAAAATCGGGCAAGCCGATTTTAGCGTTGACCAGCGGCGCGAATCGCGTGGACGAGAAACGCATCAGCGAATATGCGGGCGAAAAGATTAGCCGCGCCGACGCGGATTTCGTGCGCAAGACGACGGGCTTTGCCATTGGCGGTGTGCCTCCCATTGGTCATATTGAAAAAATGGAAACCTATCTGGACGAAGACCTTTTAGCATATCCAGTCATTTGGGCTGCGGCGGGAACGCCCAACGCGATCTTTGAATTGAAGACCGAAGATTTACAAAAGATGACAAATGGGAAGATTGTCAGAGTGAAATAGAAGGCGAGTTAAAAAAATTCCCCTAGATAAAATCTAGGGGAAAAGGCTCCTTGCCTAGGACTTGAACCTAGAACCTAGCGGTTAACAGCCGCTCGCTCTG
>JAVHOY010000366.1:0-1272 GCA_036170295.1 bacterium | reverse complement strand
TATAGTAGAGGCGGCGCAAGCCATTGAAAGATTTTTACAAGGACAGGATTTCGATGAGTTCGAGCAAAATGAAATGCTCAATAGCGCGGTTCTACAAAAAATGACGATTATTGGAGAAGCGGCCGCGCGCTTGCCAAAAGAATTTACCTCCCGTTTTCCCGCAATCCCTTGGGCAGATGTTATTGGCTTTCGCAATATTGCTGTTCATGAATATTTTGCTGTTCGTTGGGATATTGTCTGGATAGCCGCCACAGAAGAAGCGCCTGCTTTGAAAGAAATGATTGAGGAGATTCTGCGCGAAGAATTTCAGGATTGACCGCTTTTGAGCAGGCGACAAAGGTTAGAGTCGCGCCGCAGTTTTTGAAGACGGTGGAGTTTGGAGAACAGTAATCAGTAAACAGTGAACAGTAATCAGTGGAACGCAGGTAAAAGTTGATTGGAACTCTGCGGCGTCCGAGCGAGTTGGGTTATGCAAAGCAGACTTTAATGACGGCATTGGAGCATTATGTTTGAGCAAACTTTCAAGAACATTGACGACAAATTATGGAAAGACGCGGGCTGTTCCAGCGAGTTGGATTATGTGGAGCAGACATCGTGGATTCTATTTCTGAAATATTTGGATGACCTGGAAAAAGACCGCAAAGACGCGGCGGAACTTTCGGGAAAAACGTACGCGCCCATCATTGCGCCTGAATTTCGTTGGGATGTGTGGGCTTCGCCAAAGGTAAGCAATGGAAACCCTTCGACTTCGACTGATGCTGGCGCTCAACCTCCGCTCAGGGCGAGACTCGATCATCACAAAGCGATGACGGGCGATGACCTGATTGACTTCGTGAACGTGAAATTATTTCCGTATCTCAAAAAGTTCAAGACCACAGCCGAACATGCCGATACCATCGAATATAAGATCGGGGAGATTTTCAGCGAGTTGAAGAATCGTATTCAAAGCGGATACAACTTGCGCGAGGTCATCAATCTGATTGACGACCTGCGCTTTCGTTCATCGTCAGAGAAGCATGAGATGAGCGCGCTGTACGAAGACAAGATCAAGAATATGGGCAATGCCGGGCGCAATGGCGGCGAGTATTACACGCCGCGTTCGCTGATCAAAGCCGTCGTCAAGGTGGTTGCGCCAAAAGTTGGCGAGACTGTTTACGATGGCGCGGTAGGTTCGGCGGGATTCCTTGTCGAGGCGTTTGAGTACATGAAATCTGGTAGGGACGCGATGCGTCGCGCCCCTGATGATGGTAGTACGGGCACGATGAATCCAAG
>JAVHOY010000365.1:3939-5633 GCA_036170295.1 bacterium | reverse complement strand
TTGGAGTCAACCCTCGTTTTTTTAGTTCAATTTCCATCGCCTTTTCGTAAACATCTTCAAGGAAACCATAGCCAAGAGTCGAATACACCGCATAAAATGCGCCGATGATTTGTTCGGTTAATTCAGAGTGTTTATATAATGGCGCATTGTATAAAGTCTTTGCGTTCATCTGTTCTCCGATTAAAAATCAGCGTTATCAGCGTTTTTCAGCGTCCCAATTTTGGGTTTGATAAACAATACAACAAACACCGCAAGAGTCAGAAATCCCATCGCGCCGACGAGCAAATATCCGCTTAAGGAAACGCTGCGTTGCTTGACCAGCCCTTTCGATTGCGTCACTTCAAGTTTGACAAACTCGTTGATGTTTCCAGCGGCGATTTCGGCTTGTATTTTTTTTGCAAAAGCGTTTGCCCACGCGGAGGCGATGGCTTCGGCGGTTTTTGCGTCGGCGCTGTCCGCGTAGAAATGCCAGCCTGCTTCGGCGGGTTGACTGAGTTGCAAAATATTTCCGCGCAGGTCTGCGTTTGTCGTCGCAAACTGCGAAGATAACGCGCTCATGATTTCATCCGACCACGCAATTTCTTCCATCTTGCGCGACTCGCGTTCGAGGTAATAAAACTGCTGCGGGACTGTCTCTTTGGGCAAGGCTTGCTCAAGGTTGAAATCCACGTTGACGGTGGCTTTGGCGCGATATGGAGGCGGAGCGATAAAGTAAACAGCCGCGCCGATCAACGCGCCGAAAAGCGCGCCCAATACCCAAAATCGCCACGCTTTGAGCAGACGGACAAGGTCGTCGAGAGAGGGGGATGTGAAGATGTATTTCATAGTGTTTATAAAAGTTGGGTAATTGGTAAATGGTAATTAGTAATTGAGTATTTTCCCTAATCACCAATTACCTAATCACTAATTACGATTTCTCTTAATTCTCCATTTCCATAAAGGTCCAATAATTTTTCTTAAATAATATTTTGCCGCAATGATCGAAAAGAAACTACCGCCATCGCGATAATGCACACGGAGCATTTCCTGCCAGCCGCGTTCGTCGTTGACGTTGGTTTTGCTGTTGGTGTGAATTCTAAAGTTTGCCCACGTTTGCCCGCTGATATATTTGATCGGCGCTTTAGCGGCGATGCGCGTCCACAGATCATAATCCATCGCGAAATAAAATGACGGGTCAAGCGGACCTAGTTCTTTCCAATATTTTGCGCGGAAGAACATTGTCTGCTGCGGGATGTGAACATAGCCGCGCCGCAGTTTGCGAATATCCGTTTGCGCGGCTGGGAATTGACCGATGGATTCGCCGTCTTCGTTGATGTAATCGCAATCGCTGTAAACCAGCGCGACTTTGGGATTCTCCATCAGATATTTGACCGCCGCTGAAATTGCGCCCGCGTTATAGGTATCATCCGAATTGAGCCACGCGAGGATTTCGCCGTTTGCGCGATTAAATCCTTTGTTGATCGCGTCGGTCTGACCTTTGTCTTTTTCGCTCACCCACCATGCGATTCGGCTTTCATGTTTTTTGATAATGCTCGCGCTGTCATCCGTCGAGCCGCCGTCCACAACGATGTATTCAATGCGCGGATAATCCTGCGTTAAGACAGATTGCATCGCGGCTTCAAGGAAACGCGATTGATTGAAGGACGGCGTGATGATGGAGACGAGGGGGAGTTCAGTCATTAGTTATCAGTGAT
>JAVHOY010000365.1:0-3839 GCA_036170295.1 bacterium | reverse complement strand
TACCATTCGTTATCGGAATAGAAAAGATGCGACACGTCTTCGGTGAGTTTGCGAATGCGCGTGATTTCATCGGAAGTAAGACGCTTCTTCCAGTTGTCCATGTTGGCGCGGCTGTCTAATTTTACCGAGTAGATATTTTTCTTCGAGAGTTCGGCGGGATTCTCGGAGCTGCTTGAATTGAGAATCGCGCTGCGGACTTTTTCGTCGAAGTTCAAACCGAGCGAAGCGTACAGCGATTTGAATCCCGCAACGGGATCAAGGGAAAGGTCTTCATGGCGAACAACTTTGAAGTCGGGGCGAAGTTTGGCGGTCAGATAAATCGCGCGGTAGATCATCCGCCAAAGCAAAGCGGCTTGCCCAATCACATCGTCCGCTTGAATTGATTCCATGTCCGCGCGGTCGCTTTCAAGATGGTCGCGCATGAGCAAAGGTTGAGCGAGCAAATCGCCGAAGTCAAAATTCCAATTGAGGCGTTTGAGACTGCTGGCAAAAGCGGCGGGATGTCGAACCGTGAAAACTATTTGACAATTTAATTTCTGCGCGAACCACAGCGCCGAGAAAACCGCGAAAGGGTCTTTGAGCAAGGCGCGTTGATTTCGCAGTTTGCCGTTGGTAAAAATCGCAAGGTCGCGCCCCATGCGGAGAAAATCTTTACGCGAGCGCAGCGATTTAATTTCGTCGAAGAGATGATATTTGAAGTTCAGCGTCTCTTCAAACGCGGAGAAATATTGGGATTCGTTTTCCGTTGTGATGTATGGATACCAACTGTTGACCTCGGCGCGATAGACTCCGCGCCGATGCAGAACATTCAACGGCTCGCTAATGTAAGCTGTTTGCGAATTGGACGCCAACATGCGCCCCACCCAAGTTGTTCCGCTGCGATGCGCGCCCGTGACGAGAATGGGATTATTCATTATTTATCAGAAATCGCGCGAATGGAATTAACGCCGTAATATTTTGCGGCGCATTTATTCACCCAATGCGTCGCGTAAGTATCTAATTCTTTTGTGCCGTACACGCCGTCATATTGAAGAACGGTCAAGTCGGTTTGACCTTGCGCTTTGAGTTCATAAATATGCGCGTTGCGTTTGTCCCAATCTTGAGCGCGCGCCTGATAACTTGGAATTTCGGCATAGGCTTTAGTAACCGCTCTAAATGGATAGATCACCGCAACGATAAAGAAAGCGCCAATCATGATATAGCGCAAAACGGGTTGAGATAATTTTTGCGAAAGCCACACGCCCATCAACGCGCCGTCAAGCATAAGGCTGACCGTCATAATGAGACGCGCATAAAAACGCGCGCGCGGAACGGGGTATCCCTGTCCCAGTACGCTGGGAGAAAAACTGGCGACGATGAGCAAATACATGGCTAATAAAACTGCGACGGCGATTAACAATAGATTGCGTTTTTGCGCTTTGGATAATTCAACTTTTGCATACGCAGCCATCAACAAAGCGGGCGCGAGGATGGAGAGAAAAGTCGGCAACGGCAATTCGCTCAGAGTCTTTTGAAGAAAGATATAACCAAAGAAAAACGAGTCGCGCATCAACAATATCAAACCGGGCGGATTACTGCCAAGTCTGCGGCTGTTGGCTGGCGAAATGGACATCACCGCAAGCGAGATCAACGCCGCAAATAAAGCCCACGCGAGCAACGTAAGGATTTGTTTGCGCGCTAAAGATTTACAAAGAAACCAAACCGCCCCAAGCGCCAAAACCAAAACGGTCACTTGCACCGCATCGGCTGGTTCGGAAAATCCGCCGACGATGAACGCGAAGATAACAACAATCAAATATGTTGAAAGCGGAAGTTTTCCAAATTCCGCTTTGCGCGATTGATTGAGTATATAGGCAATCAGCAGCGTTCCGTAAACAACCGGCGCAAAATGCGTGGACATGGAAGAACGCCAGTAAACTGTTTGGTAAAGATTGGGCGCTTGAATGAGCGTAAAAAACGCAATGGACAATCCCCAAAAAGAAGTCAGCGCAAAAGACCAATCGGCTTTCAAAAGTTTTTTGATCTCGGTCATGAGCCAAATCAGCCCGACGACCCACAGCGCAATATGAATCATAGGCAAGTACGGAATAGTTTTTATGCCGCCAAGCCATTCCGAAATTCCCACAAGCCAAATATTGGAATAGCGGTTTCCGCCGAAGCCAGTCAGGTAGCGTTGGAAAAGTCCGCCAATGGCGTCGTTTGAAAACATATCGGCGTTGCAATAATCGTCCGCCATGTAGCGAGTGAACCAGCCTTGATAAGAATACACAAGCATCAAAAGAGAAAAAACTGCGGCGCTTATTGCAAGCGTCATTTGCAAGAGTTTATTTGTTTTTAGAAATTCACGAATGTTCATAGGTTTAAAGTCAAAGGTCAAAGGTCTAGTGTCGAAGGTCGAAGACGGTGTAGCCTTCGCCAGAGAAAGCGATGGGATATTTCGAGAGGCGTTCTTTTAGCAAAGGTTGTTTATTGAGCTCGCCAAAGTCAGTGACGATGAAGTAATCGCGTTTGGCGGTTTCGTCGGCAAATAGTTTATCAAACTCAATTTGCGCGCCGCGATTCTCGTGGTAATAAAAATCGCCTGTGCGATACCACGCCGCCATAGGACGCCAACCCCAATACGCAAGTCGCATCCCGTAATCTTGCACCAGCCCGATGAGACGCGCATCTTGCCCGACCGCGACGCTGATCTCTGCCCACTTTGCGGGTTCAGCGCGATAATCATTTGCCTTCATGTCGGCGCGGATGTTCCAAATCGCAAAAAATAATCCGACGGCGAGAATCACAAGGGGCAGGGTTTTGGAACGGAGATAAAAATCGGATTGCATTAAAGATGCGGAGAGGGAATCAAATAACGGGGCAAGCGAAAGCGCGAGGATCGGAATCAAGGGCAGGCTGTAATAATCGTGAGTGGAAATGTGATAGTTAAAGTAAAGTCCGAAGACGACGTATCCGATCCATAATCCAAGTAAAAAACGAAAGGCTGCGCGTTCGCGGATGAAATAAAAACTCAGCGCCGCAAACAAAAGCGGAACCGCGCCCGCGACAAGATTCAACACGCCAATCCAGCCGAGATAATACGCGGGGCTGAGAAAAAGCGCGGGCATAAAACGCCCGCCAAATTGTTGACCGAGATAGCCGGAAATCCACACGCCGTAAACAATGTACGCGGCGCCGGGCAAAACGCCCAACGCGCCCATCATATAAAGTTGAGGTCGGCGAATCGTTTTCCAAATTGATTCGCGTCCGAGCGCCGCTCCCAATCCGCCAGCGACGACGAAGAACGCGGCGACGAGTTTGATGAAGATGGCAAAGCCGCCAAACGCGCCTGCGATAATCGCCCATTTATAGGATGTTGGATTCTTTGCCCAATGAAAAACCGCCCACCAAAAAATGACAATCAGCGAAACCATTAACGGGTCGGGTTGAAAGCTGCGGCTGGCGCTGACGGCGTAAGGCAGAAATAAAAATACCGCAGTGGATGCGAGCGCGCCGTTTGCGGAGGTTAATTCGCGCGCGAGTAAAAATAAAAATATCGCGGCAATGACCCAAAACAGCGAAGAGTAAACGCGCGCCACCCAAGTTTGTTCGCCTGTGAATGTATAGGTGAATGCGACGACGCGCTCAAAAAATTCAGGTTCGACTTCGGCGGCAAATTTCCATTGTTGAATAGCAAACTTGCGCTGTTCTGCGGGCGCGTTGGGCAATGTTTGATAATACATGCCGCGCGCTTTGCTGAGCGAAAGCATCTGGCGCGTGGAGTGAAAATCCAGCGGCGGGTTGGTCAGGTCAAAGAGGCGGACGCCCAAGCCAAGCGCGAGGAGCAAAACTAACGCGGC
>JAVHOY010000364.1:19615-23239 GCA_036170295.1 bacterium | reverse complement strand
TGTGGAAGAAAATTATTTTTCGCAAATTTAAAACCGTAGGGGCGCATCGCGATGCGCCCCTACATTGTTTAATCGTTAATTTTCTTCTTCCGCTTTCTTCACTTCAAAGATCACATCGATCTTTTCCATAATCTCCGGCGTGATTTTATCCACGACATCAGCAGCCTTCATGTTTTCATGAACCTGTTCCACGCGGCTTGCGCCTGTGAGGACCGCGCTGACAAATGGATTTTTCAAACACCACGCCAACGCCAACTGCGAAAGCGTACAACTGAGTTCTTTAGCAATCGGCTCTAACGCCGCAACTTTCGCAAGTTTCTTCTCGTCGGTGAGATTATTTTTTAACCATTCATAGCCTTTAAGCGCGCCGCGACTATCCTGCGGAATTCCCTTGTTGTATTTGCCCGAAAGCAACCCCGAAGCCAGCGGACTCCAAATGGTTGTGCCGTAGCCGTATTCTTTATAGAAGCGCGCGTAATCGCCTTCGAGTCGTCCGCGCTCAAAGAGATTATATTGCGGCTGCTCGACGACGGGCTTGTGCAAGTGATGACGTTCCGCGATTTGAATCGCTTCCACAATTTCAGAAGCCGCCCATTCCGAAGTTCCCCAATACAGCGCTTTGCCCCATTCGATAATGTTGTGCATCGCCCAAACCGTTTCTTCAATCGGCGTCGTTACGTCGGGACGATGACAGTAGATCAAGTCCACATAATCGAGTTGAAAACGTTTAAGCGAACCGTTAATTCCTTCGATGAGTCTTTTGCGGTTGAGCGTATTTTTTTCATTCACGCCGTCGTTCAATCCCCAAAAGAATTTTGTCGAAACCAAATAACTGCTTCTGCGCCAATTCAATTGCTTAAGCGCCGCGCCCATTACTTCTTCCGACTTGCCGCTCGCGTAGACTTCCGCGTTGTCGAAAAAATTCACGCCCGCGTCGTACGCCGCAGCCATCATATTCACAGCGGCTTTCACATCCGCCTGATTATGAAACGTAACCCACGAGCCGAACGAGAGTTCGCTCACTTGAATGCCGCTCTTTCCGAGATGACGATATTTCATACTGCCTCCATTTAAGTGACAGTCGCCTTTAAGGCGACGGTCGCTTGTTTGCTCCATTATAATCATCAAATGCGTAACATATTGTTAATTTTCGCGTTCGTTATCTCTTCTTGCGCGTCGCAAACGATCGGTGCGCCAAATATTTCGCTCGCGCCATATTCCACCTCCACGCCGAGCCTCACGCCCACGCCGAATGTCATCGTCGTTGTCGAAACGCCAATCCCAACCTCCACGCCTTTTATTTATACAATTCAATCGGGCGATACGTTCAGTCAGCTTGCCGAGAAATTCAAAATCTCGTTGGATGAATTAAGAGCGGCGAATCCAAACGTCAACCCGAACAGTATGCCCGTCGGCGGGACGCTTCTTGTTCCCGACGCTTCATCCGCTTCTCTCGCCGCCGCGCCGACTCCTACGCCCGTATCTGTGCCGATTACCCAAATCGTTTGCCGCCCTTCAAACGACGACGGCTTATGGTGTTTCGCGCTGATTCAAAACACTACGCCAAACATTCTCGAAAACATCTCCGCGCAAATCAATTTGCTTGACGAGAACAAAAACGTCGTCGCAAGTCAAACCGCGTTTGCGCCGTTGAATATCATTCCGCCGAATTCCGCGCTTCCTGTTTATATTTTTTTCCCAAATATAAAAACGGATGTGACGCCGCAAGCGCAGTTGTTGAGCGCCGTTCAATTGCCCGCAAACGACGGACGTTATTTGCCCGCGCAGATTCAAAATGCCGTTACGCAAATTAGTGAGGACGGACTCACCGCCCAAGTCAGCGGAGAAGTTTCGCTGCCCGCCGAATCAAAAGCCGCAACCCAAATTTGGATTGCGGCTGTGGCGTACGATCAATCAGGTCAAGTGGCGGGACTCAAACGCTGGCAAAGCGACGGAAGTTTGCAATTCAATTTTACCGTCTCCAGCCTCGCCTCCGCGATTGATCGCGTGGAGTTTGTTATTGAAGCCAGACCGTAACGTCATTGCGAGGAGCGCTAGCGACGAAGCAATCTCCAACATGGCAGGGAGATTGCTTCGGGCGAAAGAGCATCGCCCTCGCAATGACGTAAATTTTTACTTGCCATCCAACCACAAATATCTTTCAATCGGAACGTCAATGGGCGTGAAGACGAATCCTTTGACGTACGGCTGAACCAATTGATATGAAAGCGAGTGAATGGTGAACAACACCGGCGCGTCGTCTACGATCATTTGCTCGGCTTGTTGATACATGGCGATGCGCTTGGTCACATCGCGTTCGACGCGCGCGGCTTCGAGAATGGAATCCAATTTGAGGTTGGAGTAATTTCCGTGATTTTGACTCGATCCCGTGTGGAAGAGCGCGTCGGCAAAATTTTCAGGGTCGGGATAATCCGCGCACCAGCCGCCGTCAAAAATTTGTCCGTGATTGCCCGAATAGATCTGATCGTAATAATAGTTGTATTCGATATTCTCCACGTTGATCTTCACGCCGAGATTTTCTTCCCACATGTTGATCATCGCCGCCACGTCGCCGCTGACAGAACTGCCGATGCCGCTGTTGGTGTAAACAATGGGCGGAAGATTTTCCGCGCCGCCGTATTTGGATTGCTTGAGTAATTCGCGCGCCTGCGCGGGATCATAAGGCAGACCTTTCAGCGCGTAATTAAATCCCGGCAAGCCCGGCGGATAAATGCCGATGGCGGGCAACGCTTTTCCGTGCAACATCACGTCAATATAACGCTGACGATCATACGCCATCGTAAACGCCTTGCGGACATTGAGATCGTCAAAGGGCGGCTTGGATGTGTCGAAGACAACGTAATTTGTGCAAAGCGTTACGCCCGTCACCAGTTGACTGTGCAACGGCTCGGCGGGGTCGAGCATACGATCCACATTGGAAAGCGAAACGCCCGCAACGTCCACGTCTTTGGTTTCAAACAAACGCTCGTCGTTGCCCGCGTATAACTTGACGACGACATAGGGGATGGACGGCGCGCCGAGATAAAAATCTTGATTGGCTTCATAGATGATGTATTCGTTGGGTTTCCATTCGGTTAATTTATATGGACCCGTTCCGTTGGGCGCGCGATACCAATCCGCGCCGCTTTCGACGTTGGCTTTATCCACCACAAACGCAGTGGGATAAGTTAACTTCAAAAGGAAGTACGGCTTGGGCGCGTCAATGGTCACTTGCAAAGTTAAATCGTCAACGGCTTTCAATCCGCTGATGTGATCGGCTTTGCCCGCGACCATATCGCGCGCGCCGACGATGTCGCCAAGATAAGTCAACACCGTTTCAGATTTGGTTTGCGGATTCGCGGCGCGTTCCCACGAGTAGATGAAATCTTTCGCGGTCACGAATCTGCCGTCATGGAATCTCGCGTTCTCGCGCAAGTGAAATGTGTACACGGTTCCGTCAGCGCTCAAGTCCCATGTTTGCGCGAGATCGGGCGTGAGATTCAAATGCGGATCAAACGAGACCAATCCGCTGAAGGCGCGTTTATCGCCTGAGCCGTAAGTGGTGGCGGGATCATACATGCGCGGGTTCGTGGATTCGCCTCCGCTGTAAACGATGGCTTGATT
>JAVHOY010000364.1:1738-19515 GCA_036170295.1 bacterium | reverse complement strand
GCGTTGTTTTTGCGGACGATGAATCCCAAAACGAATACGCCGACGACCAGCAAGGTTAAGCAACAGAATCCCAAAATTACGACGGTCAATATGAGGAAGTTGTTGTCGGATAATGGATTGGCAGGCGCGGGCGTAGCGTTGGGTCCGCCAAACGCAGAAGTGGGAATCGCATACGGCGTGGGCGTGATCGCCAGCGGCGCGCCAGACATCGGCACATAAGTTGGCACATACGTCGGAGTCGGTTGCGCGGTCGGTTGCGCGGATGCGGCTCGCGGCGCGGCGTTGATCGCTTTGCGCCAGGCGTCTTCTAATCCGTCGGTATCAAATCCGTAGACGGAATTCAGCGCGTCGTCAATTTCTTTCGCGTCGCGCAACGCGCTGAGTAACGCGGTCATTTTTTCTTGACCGTAAGCGCTAATCAAAAATTTTACGATGCTATATGATTCGCTGTATGAAAGATTCGCTTTGTCAGAAAGTTCGGAGAATCCGCCGCTCAACGAACGCACGGTCAGCAGAGAATTATCGCGGACGGCTTGGTCAAGTTGCGATTGCATTGAAGCGTCGAGTTCGCCTTCGCTGAACATGGCGAGTCCTTCGTTCAACCATGTCGGCACAGAGCCGATGCACGAAAACGTGAAGTGACCGATGAGTACATGCGTGAGTTCGTGAATGACGGTGTTTTTATCCCACGTTGCATCGGATGAAGAGACGCCCATGATGACGACGTTATGTTCAGGGAAAGCCATGCCGCCCGTCCACGAAGGCTCGTAGAGGATTGCCGCTTTCATGTCGTCGTAGTTGGGATAAACATAAAGATCAATCGGCGTATCGGTGGTCAGTCCCGCTTGATCTTTATTGCGGCGCAAGCCTTCAACGCCCGCGTCAAGCATAGATTGTCCGAAGGCTGCGTCTTTATCGTACCAATGCACATTTAGATTGCCGCTCGTCAGATTTTGCCATGCGTGGATATTATCCAACCACGTCGCGGATTTTTGCTCGCTGACAAATTCCGCGCCGCTGGAATCAACGTAACGCCAGCGCCACCAAATTTGCGCGCCGGGCGGCAGCGATCCGCTTTGACGCATGTCCCACGTCCACTCGGCTTGAACGGTTTTCGCGGGCGTAAATTGCGGATACGCTTTCGCAATCACGTCGCCGCAAGTGAGTTCTTGATCGCCATATTCCAAAGTGATGGAGGCGATTTCCGCGTTGGCGCTGAGTGTGGCTGAGAAAGTCGCCGTGTTGGGAAAGTCAAATTTGACTTGATCGTTTTGCGCGTCTGCGCGCGGCAAAGCGGACGCGGTTTGAAGCGGGGCGATCAGCATCCCGAACAGCAAGAGAAATGTCGCTAGTTTTGCTCGCATAAATGGTTCTCCTTAAAAATTTTTCACTGCCCTCATAGTTAATCCTCTCTCCGTTGGAAGAGGCGAGAGTGAGGGCGCATATGTTGAAATGTACACTACAACTCCATCATATCTAAATAGGACAAAATAGGGAAGATTCTGTGACATCCATCCACCCCTAAAACTCATTGTTATTTAATGTCTTCATGTAAAATGAAGACAGTTTGTGACATTTACCATTTATTACTTAAGGTCTTTTTCGGAGGAACCATGCAAAAGACAAAGTTCATTTTCGGCGGTCTGTTGATCTTGGCTGCGGTGGTCTATCTTATTGTTTCGTCCACGCAGGCGAGCAAAGAATATTTTCTGACGGTCAACGAAGTTAAAGCGCAAGGCGCGGCGGCTGTCGGCAAAAGTTTGCGCCTTTCTGGCGTAGTGATTGGCGACTCAATTCAATATGACCCGGCAACATTGACGCTCACTTTTGAAGTGGCGCACGTCACTGGCAACAACGACGAGATCGCCGCGCAAGGCGGATTAGCGGCTGTGTTAAAGAAAGCCGCCGCCGACTCAACCCTTCAGCGCGTCAAGGTTGTGTATGTCGGACCCAAGCCTGACCTGCTCCGCAACGAAGCGCAAGCGATTATGACCGGCAAGATTGGCGCGGACGGCGTTTTCCAAGCCGACGAACTTTTGCTCAAATGTCCCACCAAGTACGAGCAAGCCGTGCCTGAACAATCGGCTGCGAAGTAATTAGTAATTACCAATTACTAATTACCAAAACTCAACATAAGGAATCCCTATGGCTGCAGAATTTGGATACGGCGTTTTAGCGGTAAGTTTTCTTGTCGCGATCTATAGCGTGATCGCGGCGGTGTATGGCGCGACGAATCACTCGGCTGCGTGGGTCGAAAGCGCGCGGCGTTCGATGCTGCTCATGTTCCCGCTGATCTCCATCGCGGCGGCGGCGCTGATCTATCTTTTGGTCAACGATCATTACGAAGTCGCTTTCGTTTACGAGGTGACTAGCCGCAGTATGCCCACTTATTTAAAAGTGACCGCATGGTGGGGCGGACAAGCCGGCTCGCTGGTGTTTTGGTCATGGCTGCTCGCGGCATTCGCGTCCGCAGTCACCATCCGCAAATGGGATCGCGATATTGAATTTCTCCCTTGGGTGATTGTAGTTTGCTCGACCACGCTTGTATTTTTTCTCGGCTTGGTCATCTTCTACGAAAATCCATTTGTGCGTTACTGGAACGTGCTTGGCAATATCGAACCGCACATGTTCGCCCCTGCGGGAGCGGCTCTTTTCACCGCGCAAGACGGGCGCGGATTGAATCCGCTGCTGCGCCACCCGGGTATGATCATTCATCCGCCGATGCTTTATCTCGGCTTCGTGTCTTTCGTCATCCCCTATGCGTTTGCGATGGCGGCGCTGATCACTGGGCGCACCGATGATCGCTGGATTCGACTCACGCGCCGCTGGTCATTGTGGGCGTGGCTTTTTCTTTCGTGCGGACTTGTGCTTGGCGGACGTTGGGCTTACGACGTTTTAGGTTGGGGCGGATATTGGGGTTGGGACCCCGTCGAGATCGCCGCGTTCATGCCGTGGTTGACCGGCACCGCGTTTTTACATTCCGTGATGATTCAGGAAAAGCGCGGCTTACTCAAACAGTGGAACATGATCCTCGTCATCTTAACTTATGATCTGGTCATCTTCGGAACTTTCCTAACGCGCTCAGGCGTGCTTTCGTCGGTTCACGCGTTTGCAAACAGCCCCATCGGTCCGCTCTTCATGGCGTTTGTCGCCGCTACATTTGTGATTTCAATTGCGCTGGTCATTTGGCGCTGGCCCCAATTGCGCAGCGAGACTGAAATGAAATCTATGCTCTCGCGCGAAGCGTTATTCTTGCTGAACAATTTGCTCTTCATCAGTATTCTGGTTGTCTGCTTTTGGGGCGTGATCTTCCCGCTTGTTTCGGAATTATTCACCGGACAAAAAGTGACCGTCGGTCCGCCGTTCTACGAGCGCGCTACCGCTCCGCTTTTCTCGGCGTTGCTCTTCTTGATGGCGGTTGCTCCGCTCTCCGCGTGGGGACATTCCACCCTTCAGACTCTGGGACGCGCTATCTGGAAATCTGCCGCAGCCGCCGCGCTTGTGACCGTCGCGCTGTTTTTCTTTTACACAAGAAGCGTCGGCGCTTTGCTCGGTTTCTTCTTGATTGCGCTGGCGTTGTTCGTCACCTTTCAGGAATTTTGGCGCGGCGCGCGCGCGCGTCAAAAAATACAAGGCGAGAATTTCTTCGTCGCCCTTTCGCGTTTGATGGGACGCAATCGTCGGCGCTACGGCGGATACATCATTCACATCAGCATGGCGTTGATGGCGATTGGCATTCTCGGCATGGAAGCGTTTCAGGTCTCGACGCAAGGCACGCTTTCTCAAGGTCAGTCGCTTCAAATCGCGGAATATAAAATCGTCTTCGACAATGTCGCATCGTGGGATAACACTCCGCAAGAAGTGAACTACACGCGCGCGACCGTCAAAATTTACAAAGATAATCAATACGTTGGCGACTTGCATCCGCGCAAAGATATGTACTTTAGCGGGCAGCCCATGACCATTCCCGGTCTGCGCTCCACGTTGCGCGACGACTTGTATGTTCTGTTGGTGGATTGGCAGCCCATCTCCGCTGACGGCGCGACTTTTAAGATTTTCGTGAATCCGCTGGTCAATTGGTTGTGGATCGGAAGTTTGCTTTTTCTTGTCGGCATTGTCTTCGCAGCCTGGCCCGACCGCGACCCCGCGGAAGAACCTTCCCGCGCAACGCGGCGCGTAACTCAACATGGCGCGGCGGATTGAGATAATTGGTAATCAGTAATTGAAATGGAGAAATGCGAAAATGAACAAAAGAAAATTACAAATTACTAATTACGTTTTTCTAGCGATTGCATTTACCTTCGCAATCTTGCTTTATCAAACCGCCTCCGCTCAATCTTCCACGCCGCCCACCGACGATCAAGTAAACGCCGTCGCGCACAAATTGTATTGTCCCGTTTGCGAAAGCACGCCGTTGGATGTTTGCCCAACCGACGCTTGCAAAGACTGGCGCGAGCAGATCCGCTCGATGCTGGCGGATGGGAAATCTGAACAAGAAATCCTTAAATATTTTGAGGATCAATACGGCGCGCGCGTTTTAGCGGAACCGCCCAAGCAGGGCTTCTATTGGTTGATCTATCTTCTTCCGCCTGCGCTGATTCTCGCGGGCGCGTTCATCCTCTTGCGCTCCATGCGCGCATGGACAACCGCCAAACCTGAAGCGCCAAATTCGAGCGCAGCGTCCTCCGCGCCCAAAGACGATTACGTTGCGCGGCTTGAAGAAGAGTTGAAGAAACAAAAGTAAAATCTCCCTCACCCCAACCCCTCTCCCACTGGGAGAGGGGCAAGGGTGAGGGTTTCTGGAGAATGGTATGACCGAAGAAACAACACCCCCCAAACGCGGCGTATCGCTGACCGCGCAAATTATCATCTGGATATTTGTCGCAGGCTTGCTGGCGCTGGTCGGCTTTGGCTTGAAGCGCGCGCAAAACCCAATGGCTGCTGTCGGCGCCGCCGTGCCTAATTTTGACCTTGTGTTTTACAAAGGTTACGAATACAACGGCAACGCTCAAATGAAACTCTCCGACTTGCGCGGCAAGATCGTGATGATCAACATCTGGGCTTCGTGGTGCAAACCCTGCGAGCAGGAAGCGCCTGAATTGGAAGCCGCGTGGCAGATTTATAAAGACAGCGCCGACGTTGTCTTTATCGGCGTGGATTATGTGGATACGCCTGCGGGCGCGAACGAATATCTCAAAAAATTCAGCATCACCTTTCCCAACGCGCCCGATTTGAAATCCAATATTTCGAGCATCCTCAACCGTCAAATGGGCGTGCCTGAAACGTATTTCATTGACCGCGCGGGAATTTTACGCAACGTAAAAATCGGTCCTTTCGCTTCGCCCGACGAAATTCAATCTATCATTCAAAGCATCCAGTAGGGATATTCAAATGACACTTGGCTCCATCTTTCTCATTCTCGCTGTGATCGTGCTTGTCGGCATGTTTGTATACGCCCCATTCATGGCTCGCTCCCGCCGTTCGCCCGCCGTCGAAACGCCGCAAGTTTCCGCGCTCAAAGCGGAACGCGACCGCGTCATCAACGCCTTGCAGGAACTAGACTTCGACTTCAATCTTGAAAAAATTCCCGCCGATGATTACTCCGCGCAACGCGCCGCGCTTTTGCAAAAAGGCGCGGATATTCTCCGCAGCCTCGACGAACTCGCGCCCGTAACTTCATCCAACAGCGACGCGGAATCGCGCATCGAAAAAGCGATTGTATCGGGTCGCGCAGATATGGCTGCCAGCGCGTCCGCCGCAGCCGAAGTCAGCGACGACGCTATCGAATCCATGCTCGCCTCGCGCCGCAAAGAACGCAAAGATAAATCTGCGGGCTTCTGTCCCAAATGCGGCAAAGCCGTAACTGTCGCCGATAAATTCTGCCCGTCGTGCGGCAAGTCATTACAATAAATTTATACGTTTGAACGTTGCCACGTTCAAACGTTTTTTTGAGGAAAATAATGAAACTAAAACACATCGCACTTTTAATCGCGCTCGCATTGCTTGCGGCTTCCTGCAACTTCACGCTTGCGGAAGACGTGACGCCGCCTCCGGGATATGTGCCGCCGACTCCCATGCCTACGCTGGGCGCGCTCTTCCCTGCCAGCGCTCCCAACATCGTTGACGGCGCGCAAATTTATATGGAGAAATGCGCGGCTTGTCACGGAAACACAGGACTAGGCGATGGCGATAAAGGCAAGGATTTGCCCGTCACCGTTGCGCCGCTTGGTCTCGCCGATTTCGCGCGCAAAGCAAAACCGTCCGCATGGTTTGTGCAAGTCACGCAGGGAAACATCGAGCGCTTTATGCCGCCGTTTGCGAGTTTGGACGACCAGCAAAAATGGGACGTAGTCGCTTTCGCGCTTTCGCTTCACATCGCGCCCGATCAGGTTGAAAAAGGCAAAACGCTGTGCGCCGACTGCGCTAAAAATTTCAGCGACCTCAAAATGATGTATGCGCTGACCGAAGACGATCTAATCAAAATCATCAAGGAAGGCAAAGATAACATCCCCGCTTTTGGAAAAGATTTTACGGATGAAGAAGCGGCTGCGGTTGCGATTTACTTGCGGAGTTTAACCTTCGCCGCGCCTCTCGTCGCCACTGCGACTCCCGCTCCCGAAGCGACTGCCACCGCCGAGCTTGCTACGCCATCCGCCGCGACTACGCCTGATGGAACTCAAACCGGCGCGACGCCCGCCGCTACCGATCAAACGAATCTCACGCCTGCCGCCACTGCCGCTGCGGGCGTTGGCAAAGTTAGCGGCTCGGTTGAAAACAAAACTGGCAAGCCGTTGCCCGCTGATCTTAAAATCAAATTAACCGCGTATGGTCACGGCTCCGATCCAAACGCGGGAATGCAAGAAATTACTTCATACGACACAACTCTCAACGCCGACGGCACATTTGTTTTTGAAAATATCGAAATTCCCGCGAATAGAATTTTTGCCGCCGAAACGATTTTCAACGGCATAACTTACAAATCAGATTTTGCCGTCGCTAAAGACGGCGATACTACATTGACCCTGCTGCCGATTAAGATGTTCACCATGTCTTCCGACGCGACCAAGTTGACCGTTACGCAGGCGCACGTCTTTTTCGATGTGAAAGACGGCAAGTTGCAGTTGATCGAATTTTTGAATATTTCCAATGCGTCGGATATTGCCATTTCGGTTCCTGTCGTTGACAATCAAATGGCGATTGTAAAAATGCCCGCCAATATGACCAATCTTGGTTTTGACGTTCAGCAAGGCGAAGCGACTCCCGTTGAGACAGCCGATGGTTTTGCCATGCCGCCTTCCGATAAAACATACGGACTCGCCGCTGGTTTTGAAACAACCTACGACAACAAATCCGCCGAATTTGAAATTCCCTTTGTGTTGGGAATGCCCTCAGGCTCTATCCTTTCTACCGTCGGCGTGAAAGTGGAAGGCGAAGGTTTAGTAGATAAAGGACCAACGGACATCGGCTCTGGCACGATGTATCAGGTCTATGAATTTAGCGAAGTTAAGCCGGGCAGTTCCATGAAGCTCAAACTGAGCGGCAAGCCCGATGCAACTGCCGCCGCTCCTGCGGTTGCGACAGACGCAAAATCTAATCAACCGCTGTTGATCGGCGTTGGCGTATTCGGCGCGGTTTTGATCCTTGTCGGCGCATGGTTCTTTATCCGCGACCGCAACAAAAAAGAAGAGGAAGAATCCGAAGACGAGGATGACGAATTTGAAGACGACGACTCTATTATGGACGCCATCATCGCGCTGGACGATCTGCATCGCTCAGGAAAAATATCCGATGAGGCTTACAAAAAACGACGCGAAGAATTAAAGACCGCGTTGAAGAAAAAATAGTATCTATGTCATTGCGAGGGCGCACTTTGCCCGAAGCAATCTCTACGATGACGCAGGATTGCTTCGTCGGGAAGAGCGCCCTCCTCGCAATGACAGATGACCTGCAACCTTATGATCCAAGTCAAAAAACTCGTCAAACGTTTTGGACTAAAGACCATCTTGCGCGGATTAGACTTCTCCGTGGCGCAGGGTGAATTTGTCGCGCTGCTGGGACCAAACGGCGCGGGCAAAACAACCTTCCTGCGTATTCTCGCGTCTCTTTCGCGTCCCTCTTTGGGAGATGTGAGCATCGCGGGTCATCGTCTGCCGCATGAAGCCGCGCAAGTCCGCGCGAAGTTGGGCGTTGTCTCGCACATGCCTTTGTTGTATCCCGATCTCACCGCCGAAGAAAATCTGCAATTCTATGCGCGCATGTACGGCATTGAGGAAATGGACGCGCGCATTACCGAAGTGTTGGATTTGGTCGGCTTGGAACATCGCCGCAAAGATTTAGTCCGCGCATTTTCGCGCGGAATGCAACAGCGACTCGCCATCGGGCGCGCCGTGATTCACAATCCCGAAGTGATGTTGTTCGACGAACCTTATACGGGTTTGGATCAAGACGCATCCGAAATGTTGGACGAAGTCTTGCGCTCCGTCGCCGCGAAAGGACGCACGGTGGTCATGACCTCGCACGACCTTGTCCGCGCCGAAGAACTTGCCACTCGTTTTGACATTCTCTCGCGCGGCGTGATCGTGGCTTCTGCCGCGCAAAAAGATTTGCAAAATACAAATCTGCTCGCATTTTACAAACAGGCATTGGCGGATTGATTATGAATAAAGATAAAAATGAAACGCAGAATGCAGAAGGCAGAATGAAGAATAGCGCTGAAAATATTCATCCTTCATCCTTCATCGTTCATCATTCGCCTCATCCTTCGCTCTTAAAAGCCACCTTTGCCATTGTGCGAAAAGACCTCGCCGCCGAGTTCCGCTCGTTTGAGTTGGTCTCCGCTATGCTGGTTTTCTCGCTGCTGGTCATCATCATCTTCAACTTTGCGCTGGAGTTGGATATCAAAGTGCGCGAAGCCGCCAACGCCGGAATTCTGTGGACCACCTTCGCCTTCGCCGGCACACTCGGACTCAATCGCTCGATGTCCGTTGAAAAAGATCGCGGCTGTATGGACGGTCTGCTGCTCGCGCCGGTGGATCGCTCCGCGATTTATTTTGGCAAAGCGTTGAGCAACCTCGCCTTTATGATCGTCGTCGAAGCGATTGTGATTCCCGTGTACAGTATGTTGTATAACGTCAATCTATTTCGACTTGATCTGCTCGCGGTGATTTTGCTTGGCTCGATAGGATACGCCGCCGTCGGCACGCTGCTCGCCGCGATGTCCGTCCAAACGCGGATGCGCGAAGTGTTGTTGCCCATCTTATTGTTTCCCGTCGCCATACCCGTTCTGCTCGCCGCAGTCAAATGCAGCAGCGGATTGTTGGCAGGCGACGCGTTCTCAGAAATTCTCACGCCGTTCAATCTTCTCCTCGTCTACGATGTGATCTTCATCGCCATTGCGTTTATGACGTTTGATTTTGTCGTGGAAGAGTGAAGGCAGTGATTAGTAATTAGTAATCAGTTATCTGTGATCAGTATTTAATCGTAAATTGAAAGGAGTCTTTATGCAACCTCGACCTGTTGGATTAAAATTTTTGGATGTTGTTTCTATTGCTGTTTTGGCAATCTCCGCGTATCTTGCGCTTGTCTTTGCTCCCACCGAAGCGGTGATGGGCGATGTGCAGCGTGTCTTTTATTTTCATATCGGCACGGCTTGGGTGGGCTTGCTCGGCTTTATCGTTGCGGCAATTGCGGGCATTGCCTACCTCGTCTCAAAAAATATGATGTGGGATCGTTTTGAAGTCGCCGCAGTGGAAGTCAGCGCTGTGTTCTTTTTCATCACCATCGCGCTGGGTTCCATTTGGGCGCGCCCCGTGTGGAATACTTGGTGGACGTGGGATCCGCGTTTGACCACCGCCGCCATCACCGAGTTAATCTACATCGCTTATTTCATGCTGCGACAAGGAATTGACGAACCCGAAAAGCGCGCGCGTTTTGGCGCGGTTTATACGTTGCTTGGCGGAATCAGCGCGCCGATCACGTTCATGGTCATTCGTTTGTTCCGCACCATTCATCCCGTTGTGATCGGCGCGGCAAATGGAGATCAGGCAAAAATGAACATGGACGGCGACATGAAAATCGCGTTCTTCTTCGCGCTCTTCGCTTTCACCGTAATCTTCGCGGACTTGATCTGGCATCGCTTGCGACTCGGCGCGTTGGAAGAAAAAGTCGAAGCGCTCAAACTTAACTCCTCAATGTAGAACTGGAGAATATGATGACGATTTTCTTATTAGAAGAAGTCCCTAACACGCTCAATTACATGATCCTCGGCTACGCATTTTTTTTCATCGTGATGGGAATTTACGTCGCCAGCCTGTACATCCGCGACCGCAATCTCAAACGCGACATGGAGACGCTCGAATCCATGCGGACTGAAGAAAAAAAACCGACGAAAAAGAAATGACCCAAATAAAAGAGTCCGCGTATAATAGAAGCGGACTCTTTTGATTCACATGAACCGTCGCGTAATTTTTGGGCTACTCTCCGTATTGATTATTTTTTCTGGGGCAGCCTTTACGCGCGTCCCCGCGCCGCGCGCTGGCGCTAATCCGCCGCCCGGTCCTGATCGAAGCGCGGTGGTCAGCGTGAATTATACAGAGTATGTGTGGCGCATGGCGACTTGGGAAAAACAACAGTTGGTTTGCCGCGTGACCATAGATCATAAAGGCGTTCCGCGCCCCGCAGAAATTTATCGAGATTGCGGCAAAACCGTCTACGATAAATGGCTGGCGCAGAAGCCTTGTCAACTTAAAAGTAAAAAAGCGTGCGACGGTTATTACATCCATCTGCTCAGCGCGACGGATAAGCAGAAAGAAGTCGCCAAAGACCTTCCGCCTGCCGTCGCGTGGATTTCGCTTGAAGATTGTCAGCCTGTGCCGAGCGTTTCCACAAATACCTGTGAGACAATGCCCACGCTGGTCATCACGGGACAAGAGCCGCTGCCTAACGAATTAATTACCCGCATTGAGGGGACCTATAACGGCGAGTCTTTCTCTTGCGACAATGCCGATATATGCAAATTCCATATCGCTGAAACTCCGCCAGAAGGAACGCCGGTTGAGTTTTGGGTGTATTCCAGTTACGGCGATAGCAGCGTCGTTTATACCGCGCAAGTGCGCGCAAAAAAAGCGGACGAAGGCGATCCCGATCAAATGTATTGGTATGTGGATGTTCTCTCTTCGCAGTGGAAAGGCGAAGTCTCCGCGACGTGCGCCGAAGCGTGGGGAGGCTTTCCGCCGGTGGGCGGAGCTCCGCAATGGTTGACCACTCCCAAACACAGCGAAGAATTATCCAGCGACATTCCCTATACTTATCTCTCCGCCAATTTGATTCTGCAAGGCGTTGTGGATGCGCGTTCCTGCCCCGATGGCGGAGTGAATCCCGGCGGCGCGGCGAATCAATGCGGGTTGGAAAAAGCGCGTCCTGCCGTGACTGAATGGCAGAATCAATTTGACGCGTTGATTCTCAGCGTGGCGCAAGAGACCAGCGTTCCGGCGCGTCTGCTCAAAAATCTATTTGCGCGCGAGAGTCAATTTTGGCCCGGCGCTTATCAAACGATGAAAGACGCGGGCTTGGGACAATTAACCGAGAACGGCGCGGATACCACGCTGTTTTGGAACGATGCTTTCTATCAACAATTTTGTCCGCTGGCTCTGCCTCAGGACGCTTGCGACGCGGGATATAAAAATCTGACGGAAGAGAATCAAATTGTGTTGCGCCGCGCTTTGGTGAGCAGCGTCAACGCCGCCTGCGCGGATTGTCCGCTGGGATTAGACCTCGCGCAAGCCGATTATTCGGTGGCAGTTTTTGCGAATACGATGACCGCTAATTGTTCGCAAGCGGGACAGGTGATTTATAACTACACCGGTCATCAAGTGAACGACGTCGCTTCGTATGAAGATTTGTGGAAGTTTACGCTGGTCAATTACAACGCGGGCGGCGGCTGTCTTGCCAACGCCATCAGCAACGCTTATGGTAGAAACTTGGATTTAACATGGGATAACGTTTCGCCATATCTCACTGGCGCATGCGCGGGCGCGGTGAGTTACGTCAACGCTATTAGCAAGTAGCGCGCTCCCTCATCCCCAACCCTTCCCCCTTTGGGGGAAGGGAGTTAATCCCCTCTCCCTTTGGGAGAGGGCTAGGGTGAGGGAGCGTTTTGCGTCAAGACTTGCAATAGGCTTCCAATAACTTTGTAAGATTGTATTTGCGCGGGGGAGATGCGGGAACTTTGAAGGGATTCTCGGCATTGAAATTAATCCATGCGTTGATAAATTTCCCGTGTTTTTCCTTCATTGCTATCAGCGCGTCTTGCACTGTCCACTCGCCCAATGAGCGCATGATATCAAATTGTTCGTCGTTGAAAAATTGATCGCCTGTGGATGCATGCGGAAAATCTAATTTGTTGCGTTCCCAATATTTGATAATCGGCGCGGGGTCGCCCTCTACGATTGACGGGCGGAAGTAAATTAACCAGCCGTCCATTTCTTTTTTGCCGTCATATTCGGGATAGTGAATTTTTCCGATGGCGAAATGTCTTTTGCTTTTGGATGCGATTTTTTTCTCCGCATCGAATTCTTCCGGCGCTAAGCCATCCACATTGATTTCTACTTTAATGCCAAGATCAACTTCCGCCTGACGCAGCACGGAGAATAGAGACGAGCATGTCCCTTTGGGGTCTTCGCCCGCGTCGCCGGCAATGATGAATTTGCAGCGGCGTTGAAAGAGCGGATACAAGCCGATGTTGTCGTCGGTGTGCGCGCCGTCTGTGATGTTGACCAATTTGGCGCGTTCGCTCATTCGTCCGCGCGCCTCGTTCCAAAGATAGTATGCCCAGAAATTAAACTCCTCCGCGCGTTTGGATGCCTTCTCGCTTTTTTTATTTTTATATAATCTTGGATTTGTGATCCATAAACCCAGCCGCAAGTTGAACAGCGTGACGAGAAAGGCTTGCGCGAAAAATGTTAAGTAGCCAAGTCCCGAAGAAACCGCCGCCCCCGAAAGCGCGATGGCTTGCGAATATTTTGTGTTGTCGTTGCGGTAGCGTTCGGTTTGAACGTAGCCGGTGATGTTGGAGCCGCAGTAATTTTTTGTGAAAATAAACTGCTGCGATTTACGGTCTTTATATTCCAAATGCCAACTGCCCGACATGTTCAGCGTTGTCATTACAATATGATACGGAGCGGAACAGCGCGGACGCAACATGCGCGACATGCGGCGGTCGCGGTCGTCGCGCACCACGCGGAGAATCTTTTTTTCGTGATCGTCCACGCTGGTTTGGAAGTAGGCTTCGCCGATGCGGTCGCGGTAAAAATAATGGGCGGAAAGATAATTGGCGTTTACCAATAGTCCTGTTAATCCAAACAGACTCAGCGTAAACGCAATCAGCCAGCCCATATATTCGGCGCGCGGCGGCGAAACAAACCAACGATCCAGCAGCGATTCAATGAGAAAGAGGATGGAAAAATTCAACGCAATGACCAGAATAGCGAGCAGGGTGTGCGAAATTTTCTCTGGCAACGATAAAACCCTGGACGCCAATTCGCTTATTTTCTGGCTTTTGCCTGACGACTGAAGATACGCCCATGCGGCGGAGATCAGCGTTGCAGAGAGCGGTATGAGCGTCGTTGGGCTTGTCGCAGGTTGTCCCGCAAAGTAATTGGGGAGCGCGATCAGCCCCAGCGTAAGCGAGCCGATCAAGCCGTAAAAAAGAATTCCCTGCAATACCCAAAAAATAGTGCGGAACTCAGGACTCGACCAGATGGTGAAGATGTAATCCACGCCGCGCGATTTGCGAAAAACTTTGGAACGATCTCGAAACTCGCGGTTGTCTTTTATCCCGATCCATTTTAGATACCAGCGCAGGAAGCCGTTCACAGATTTATCGTTATATTCGCGTCCCTCTCTAAAAAACACGCGCTTTCTGAATATCAAAGTTAGAGGCCATAAGTTTTGCAATACCTGCGTGGATTGAAGTAACGCCATCCCCGCCATGCCGCCGAGAATAAAAATAGACGGCATCCACTGCCAATATAGATTCATGCCGCCTGCGGGAAAATTGAAAAAACGCAAAGTTGAAATGACCAGCGTCAGCGCCCAAAGTGTGATCGCTACAAACGCGAAAGTGACCAATTTGTCTATGAATTCATTTTCAGGCAGCCCGTGTTTTGCCCATTCCTCGTCTTTGGAGTACCAGCGGATAAAATAAATGGATGCGCCTAAATACAAAATGAATAGCGCGGCGCTAACCTTCATCAAGTTGATCTGACTCTCCAGCAGATGGGGCGTTTGCAGTTGTTTGAAAAGTATCCAAGCGGAGAGTCCTGTCAGCGTAAGAGTCAGGAGCGCAACCATCCAGCGTATCCCTTGAATGACAAGGTAGACATACAATGAAACGTCTTTACTGGGAGACGCCCAGTCCATCAAGCGGTTTTCGGTGGTGGCGTCTTTGCGGTAACAAAATGAAATCAATGTGATTGCGATCAGCGCGTAGAACAGTCCGTATAAAAAGACTGTTAAATAATCTGCGCTGGGCAAAGATGTTTTTCCGTTTCGATAAGATAAAAACGCAAGGTCGAACATGCCTGGCGCGGACGATTTTGTGTCCGTTGTCGGCGCGGGTTGAATGACAGCCCTCTCCAGATTAAAGTTCCCCGCGATCTCAGGCGTAAACGCGGAGACAATCGCGTAATGACACACGCCGATAATCAACACCGCGAGCAGATATGTCCACAACGTATATCCGATGCGCAAAAGGAACGCGCCCACCACGCCGCGCAAAGTATCCAGCGTAAAAGGTCCCGTGCGCGGAATGAGGTAACTGCTCATTTTTCGCATGTGTTCCAATTGACGGTTGCGATTTACGCCCGCGCTGGCTTTTAATTTTAGATCAATCCCTTCGAGTTTGTTGCCTTGCAGCGTTTGAAAAAGTTTTGCCTCTTCTTCGTTGCTCGGCTCGAATTTTTCGTTGAGCGTATTTTCGTTGAAAACGGGCAAGTCATACGCCACGCCTGTTTCGTCGAAAACTTGCAGGTCGGGATTAAAAGGAAAGCGCTGCCAGTGAGCGCTGAATGGATAATAACGCGCGTTCCCAATATTTTCTTCCAGGTTAAGTTTTTTTTCTTCGTGCGCTAACAGGCTGGTCATGCAGCTCGCAACATATCCGCCGCCCGATACGCTGGAGATGTAATCCACCCATGGGAGAATGCCAAATTTCGACAGCGCCTGCGCGATCCCCAAGTTAAACGTCGCGGAGCGAATCCCGCCGCCCGAAAACGCCAAGCCGACTGTGGGTCTTTTGCTGTTTCGCAACAGTTTTGAATACCAGTGATCTTTTTCGGTTTTGAATATTTTTTCAAATTCATTCGCGCTCTTCTCTCGACGGCTGGCGATGTATTCTTGTTCTTTTTCAACGACCTTGTCTATGTTCGTTTCGTAGGCTGCATTTTGATTTGTCATGGCGCTCTCCTGTGACGACGACGCTAACGAATGTGTAGTCATACTATACAGAATTTGACTGAAAAAATCAATGTGTGTATGCAAACTTTGTGCTAAACTTCACGCGAAATTTATTTTGCGCGATGAAAATCTCGCGGCACAAAACTCTGGAGGTTCCATGCTTACCCTAGTAGAAAAAATCCTCTTCGTCATTGCGGTTGTAGTCTCGTTATATTACACCTATCGCGGCGTGATGAAAATCACCGCCCACATTGGCAGCGGGCAAGGGAAAGTTGACTGGGCGCTCGTCCCAAAACGGATTGGACAACTCGTTGTTAAGGTGGGGCTGTTTCAACCCGTTTTTCGTTTTCGATTAGTCCCCAGTATTTTGCACGGGCTCATCGGCTGGGGATTTCTTTCCTTCCTGCTCATCAACCTCGCGGATTTGATCAACGCTTACACAGGCTTCAAACTCCTTGAACATTTGGGATTATTCGGCGACGCGTATCGCCTGCTTGCGGATGTCGCCAACGTCGCGATTATCTTTGGGATGGTTGCGATGGCGGCGCGGCGCTTCATTCTGCGCCCCGCGACTTTGACCACGCGCGCTGCGACTCTGCTTCACCCAAAAGCGCGGCTGGGCATCTCTCGCGACTCCGCCATCGTCGCTGGTTTTATCTTCATCCACAATGCGATGCGCTTTCTCGGCGAGTCATTCACGCTTGCGCTGGCGCATCAGACTGACGCGTGGCAGCCTTCGATTTCCGCAGTGTCAAAATTGTGGGTAGGTATGGACGCGTCCGCGTTGACTGTTGGAATCCATCTCGCGTTTTGGCTGTCTATCGGCGGCGTAGTCGCATTCCTGCCATACTTCCCATATTCAAAACATATCCATCTTTTCTTCGCGCCATTAAATTTCGCGTTGAAGCCGGAGCGAAAATCTATCGGGCAGTTGAGTTACATCAATCTCGACGATCAAAGCGTCGAACAATTTGGCGCGGCGAAGATGAAAGATTTAGGCTGGGAGCAGATCATGGACAGCTACGCCTGCATCATGTGCTTCCGCTGTCAGGAAGTTTGCCCCGCGTACAACACTGGAAAATTATTGTCGCCTGCCGCGTTGGAAATTAACAAACGCTATCATTTGAATTATGGCGGCGCGACCGATGTCGCCATGACAGATTTAATTTCTGAAGAAGCGGTCTGGGCGTGTACAAGTTGCGGCGCTTGCGTGGATATTTGTCCTGTGGGCAACGAACCGATGCGCGATATTTTAGACGTCCGCAGAAATCTTTCGATGATGGAAAGCGCGTTCCCCAAACAATTGGAAACGGCGTTCAAAGGCATGGAACGCAACATGAATCCGTGGAATGTTTCGCAGGCGGACAGAATGAAATGGGCGGATGGACTCAACGTGCCGACGATTGAGCAAAACCCTGAGCCTGAACTTTTATGGTGGGTGGGCTGCGCTCCCGCGACGGATGCGCGCGCGCAAAAGACCGCGCAAGCTTTTGCGAAAATCTTAAACGCGGCGGGAGTCAATTACGCCGTGCTTGGCAAGAGCGAATCATGCACCGGCGATTCCGCGCGCCGCGCCGGACGCGAAGATATTTTCTTTGGCTTGGCTTCGCAGAATGTCGAGATATTAAACGAAGTCGCGCCCAAGCGAATCGTCACGACTTGTCCGCATTGTTTGCACACGATTAAAAATGAATATCCCGCCTTTGGCGGAAATTATCAAGTGATTCATCACACGCAGTTGATTAATGAGTTAGTCGGTTCTGGAAAGATTCAGTTACAGGTTACAAGCGACAAGTTACAGGTTACGTTCCACGACCCATGTTATTTGGGGCGGCATAATAAAATTACCGACGCGCCGCGCGACGCGTTGCAATCCGCAGGTGTGACAACGATTGAGATGCCGCGCAACTCCGCGAAGTCGTTCTGTTGCGGCGCGGGCGGCGCGCAGATGTGGAAGGAAGAAGAGAACGGCTCCGCGCGCGTAAATGAGACGCGCTTCGCCGAAGCCAAATCTACCGGCGCGGAGATGATCGCGGTGGGCTGTCCGTTCTGCCTGACGATGATGACCGATGCAGCAAAAGCGGATGGCGGGAATATTCAAGTGAAAGACGTCGCGGAAATTGTGGCGGAGAGGATGAAGTAATTGGCGATTAGTAAATGGTAATTAAAATGCGACTTCCAAACGGAAGCCGCATTTTTTTATTTTTGTTCCCTACGCCCCAAATCCCTAATCACCCAATTCCTTTTTTATTGTATCGGTTCGGGTTCTCCCAACACAGGCAGCGGCTTGAGAATGTACACATCTAAAATAGATTGAGCGTTGG
>JAVHOY010000364.1:0-1638 GCA_036170295.1 bacterium | reverse complement strand
CCCAACACAGGCAGCGGCTTGAGAATGTACACATCTAAAATAGATTGAGCGTTGGCGAACGCTTCGCGCGCGTTCCAGTAGAGCAGCGATACTTTGCGGAAGTACATATTGTTCGCTTCCACGCCTGTTGATTCAACGCCCAGCGAGTTGCACAAAAATAACGCGCGCGGCAGATGAAAACTTTGCGTGACCAAAATCGCGGACTTGACTTGAAAGATTGCGCGGGCGCGATAGCAAGTATCGTAGGTGCGGCGACCGGCGTAATCTAAAACAATATCCTTATCTGGGATTCCAAGTTTGAGCGCGTATTGACGCATGGCTTCGGGTTCGTTGTAATTGACAAAACTGTTGTCGCCGCTCATCAATAATTTGTCCGCTTTGCGTTGTTGATATAACTTCGCGGCGGTTTCGATTCTATCGCGCAGAATGGCGCTTGCGGAACCATCGCGGGTCAGCCCCGCGCCGAAGACAATCGCTACGCGCGCGGCAGGGACATTCTCCGCTGTGTATGTGCGCGGCGCGGCGTAAATCAGCGTGAATATTTTGGCGAGCAGTAAAACAATCGTTGCAAGCAAAATCAATCTTACAGAAAGCCGCCAGAGAAATTTTATTATTTTTTTGAACATAGATTATTTAATCAGCGTGGAAAGTTCCAGCCCCGAAGCCTTTACATATTTTTCAAACTCGGCGTAGAGCGCGTCGTCCGCAACTTGAATTTCATCCAAGCCGTACACTTTTTGCAAATTGGTTTTTCCTTCGGGCGAAAGAATCAAATCAATGAAGGCGCGTTGAATGACGCGGCGCATTTCAATCGGCAATGAATTGGAAATTGAAATGTTTTCGTAGGGAATAATATTCGGCGCTCGCCAGATGACAATCACGCGCTCGGAAACATCGGGATAGTTGGCTTCGAGCGCGGGCAGATTGCGCGCGTCAATGTACGTTGCGCCGAAGTTGCAAATATCGTTTGCATAGACGGCGCGCACGACGTTGGCTTGTCCTTCAAGGAATGCGCCGCTTAAAGTTTTCACTTCGCTTTGATTTAAGAATCCTAGCGGCGCGACATATCCCGACGGCGAGAACGCGTCGCTCCAGCATGGTTTTTTATCTTGAAATTGTCTCAGCGCGGTCGGCGCTTCGGCGGTGTTTTCATTGCGCGCAGAGTCGTAATAGGAAACAAATCCGCTTTCGCGGTTGGCGATGAATTGCGCGCCGTACAAGACCTCGCCGTTGCGCGTACTTGCCATGATGGCGGTGACAGAATTATTTTGACGCGCAAGCACATATCCAAATGGAGAAAGAACCGCGATGTGCGCGTTGCCTTTATCCAATGAATCCACGAGGCTGGCTTCGGAAGACGGCGCGATGGTTACGAGATGATAGCCCGTTTGTTTTTCAATGAATGCGGCGATCTGTTCGCCCGCTGTGATCATATCGGGGTCGGCGTGTTCGGCGGGCGCGAGGGCGAGGATCAACGGATTTTTCTCGGTTCCAAATTCGGCGGGCGCGAGGGGCGTTTGCGTGGGCGCAATCAGCGTGGCGGTCGGAGTCGCGCTGGGCGCATCCGAAATAATTTGAATTGGAAAGTTGCATCCAAGAATTGCAAGGGAAAGAATTAGAAGGAATTTTTTCATTTGA
>JAVHOY010000363.1:0-5669 GCA_036170295.1 bacterium | reverse complement strand
TTGACGCCAAATACCAATAAAAGGGAGGGCAGGCGTCGGTAGCTGGAATATACACCAAAATAGTCCGAATACCATTAAAATAAAATTAGAATTTAGACATAGGTTGTCGAAATTAGCGCTTCTTATCACGAAAAATATTAAGCCACTCGTCTACTTCTTGCGCCGAAATTTTCTTGTCGTCCAAATCCGCTTGGGGCGCGGAGTTCGCCGCTTCTTTGATCTCCTTCGCAAACGCTTCGGATGAAATGAATTCCGCGCGGTTGACTCGCGCCGCGTTTTGGACTTCATGGTCGGAAGAAACTACGATCCAATTTTTTGCGCTTGCGCCCATTCTTTCCAAGCGCGCGCGAATCGCGTTATCGGCGGTTTGACCCAAACGCACAAAATGCGCTTTGATTGTTCCGAAACTTCTCATTCCATCGTAACCGATCGGCGCGCCGTCAAAATATACTTCCACTTCGCGGCGCTTCAAACGCGCAAACTCCTGTAAAATAGAAACCAATTCCATTTCATCGTCAGGCGCATCAAGACGCAAGCCTACTTTGGGAATTAAGTTATGTCCATCAATGAGATACGGCATGAATAGATTTTATCATTCCTCTTGACCAATCGCTTCGCCTCGCATAGAATAGCGCCCAATATGAAAATCGCTTGCTTCTGTATGTCCATGCGCATGACTACTCCCTCTCGGTCTCTCCGTGAGTATTTTGTGTTTGGACAAAAGTAAGCGCAGCAAAAGTTCAGGACGCACAACGCCTCACGGAAACGTGAGGCGTTTTTTTTATTTCGATAAGGAGAAGAAGATCATGTCTAAAAAACAAACGCTTGTGATGAAATTCGGCGGGACGTCGGTTGGGTCAACGGATGCGCTGATCAACGCGATTCAAATTGTAAAGGATGCGCGCGCGGAATATCCGCGCGTCGTGACGATTACCTCCGCGATGTCGGGAGTCACCAACCTGTTATTGGATTGCGCCGCGCGCGCCGCGAACGGCAACGCGGAAAATCTTTCCGCCGCCGAATCAACTTTGCGCGAGAAGCATTTCAACGCGGCAGATTCTTTAATCAAAGATGAAATAGCGCGCGAGGCGACTAAAAAAGAAATCAACAAATTGATTCTCGCGCTTGTAAATCTATGCAAGGCGATTGCGATTCTCGGCGAAGCCAGTCCGCGCGCATTGGACGCGGTGGCTTCGCTTGGCGAGCGGATGAGCGCGCGTTTATTGAGCGCGATTCTTGAAAGCGCGGGCGTCCATGTAAAAGCGATTGAAGCGACCGAGTTTATTGTCACCAACGCGCGCTTTCAAAACGCGCATCCCGATTTCAAAGCGACGACCTTAAAAACTCGCGCTGTATTAAATCCATTATTGGACGCGGGCGCTGTTCTCGTCACAACTGGATTCATCGGCGCGACTCCCGAAGGAGTCACCACCACGCTGGGACGCGGCGGCAGCGATTATTCGGCGGCGATTATTGGCTCTGTCCTACCCGCAGACGACGTTTGGATTTGGACAGATGTGGACGGCGTGATGACCGCCGATCCGCGCATGGTGTCGTCGGCGATAACGTTGCCCGAAATCACATACAGCGAAATCGCGGAGCTTGCCTATTACGGCGCGAAGGTCTTGCATCCCAAAACGATCCGTCCCATTGTGGACGCAGGCGTCGGGTTGCGGATTTGCAACACATTCAATCCGTCAAATCCCGGCACACGATTAATTGCAAATACGCCTTTCGACTTGCAAGCGCAGAATGGGCGTCAGGTTGTTAAGGCGGTCACCGCCATTCGCAATCAACGGTTGCTGACGATTGAAGGGCGCGGGATGCTGGGCGTTCCCGGCGTAGCGGCGCGCGCATTTGGCGCGGTGGCTTCCACAGGGACTAGCGTGCCATTAATTACACAGGCTTCATCCGAGCAATCCATTTGTTTTGCCGTGCCGACCGAATCAGCCGAAGCCGTGCTCAACGCGCTGCGAGACGTTTTTGCAAGCGAAATTGAAAACGAAGATATTGACCGCGTCTGGATGACGGATAACGTTTCGATCATTACCGTCGTCGGCGTGGGCATGCGGCATACGCCGGGAGTCTCAGGACAAGTCTTCACTCAACTTGGAAATAAGGATGTAAATGTATTAGCCATCGCGCAAGGCTCTTCGGAAGTTTCTATCAGCATGGTCGTCGCTGCGGCGGATACGGAGTCTGCGGTGAGGGCGCTGCATGGTCTAATAGTTAAATAGGTCGAAGGTCAAAGGTCAAAAGTCTATAAACGACCTTTGACTTTTGACAAAATATTTTTACAGAGGAGTTATACAAATCATGTCTCAATCTCAAATTCCCGTAGCAATACTCGGCGCGACAGGTTCGGTAGGTCAGCGCTTTATTTCATTGCTTGATAATCATCCGCAGTTCAAGGTGATTGCGCTTGCCGCGTCTGATCGTTCGATTGGACAAAAATATTCGCAAGCCTGCCGCTGGATATTGAGCGATCCAATGCCAGATTACGCGCGCGATATGATCATTGCGCCTGTCGCGCCAGAAGCCCTTGACGCAAAAATTGTTTTCTCTGCGTTGCCCGCCGATCTTGCCAAAGACCTCGAACCGCAATTTGCAAAGGCGGGTTTTGCAGTTTGCTCCAACGCTTCGTCGTATCGCCGCGATGAAGATGTGCCGTTGCTGCTGCCCGAAGTCAACGCGGAGCATATTCAACTGGTTAAGGTTCAACGTCAACGGCGCGGCTGGAGCGGATGTATTCTTACGAATCCAAATTGCACAAGCGCTGGGCTAACCGTCGCGCTCAAAGCGCTGGATGATGCGTTTAGCGTGAAAAAAGTTTTTGCGGTTTCGCTGCAAGCGCTTTCAGGCGCGGGGTATCCGGGCGTATCGTCGCTGGATATTATTGACAACGTTATTCCGAACATCGGCGGCGAGGAAGATAAAGTGGAATGGGAGCCGCGCAAAATGCTGGGAAAGTTTATGGATAACAAAATCCAAATGGCGGATATTAAATTCAGCGCGCACACAAATCGCGTGGCGGTGATTGACGGTCACACGGTATGTGCGAGCGTGGAATTCGCGCAGCCCGTCTCGCCCGAAGACGCTTCGCGCGCGCTGAGCGCTTATCTTGCGCCGAGTTCCGCGCGTGGACTTTCTTCCGCGCCGCAGCCTGTCATCGCGGTCAGGTCTGAAGCGGATCGTCCGCAACCGCGATTGGATAAATTAACGGGCAAGGGGATGAGTACGGTGGTTGGACGAATCCGCGTTGACCCGCTTTTTCATCTCAAGTTTGTAGTTCTCTCGCACAACACCATTCGCGGCGCGGCGGGCGGTTCAATCTATAACGCGGAGTTGCTGGTCAATGAAGGTTTGTTGTAATTTCATTGACATTCGTAAACGCCTCAGGTAGAATACGCATCGCTTTGTAAATGGGGCCTGTAGCGCAGTTGGGAGCGCGCCTCAATCGCACTGAGGAGGTCAGGGGTTCGAATCCCCTCAGGTCCACATAACATTGCAAGGGGCCCATAGCGCAGTTGGGAGCGCGTCTCAATGGCATTGAGAAGGTCGAGGGTTCGAATCCCTCTGGGTCCACAAAGTAAGGGCAGGTCGAGACCTGCCCCAATAAAAGTCACGGCAGGAGTAGTAGGTCATCCCGTCAGCGAGTTGGGAGAGCAAGGTGGAAGCCCAGCGATTGCGTTCAACGGGAGCGCGTCAGACCGAACTCGCCTGTTTCTCGCAAGAGGACTTCGCTGGTGAAACAAAGTAGTCAGCGACGGGTCAGCCCGTTACAGCAACCAAAGCGACGTTAGCAGGTTTGAACGTGGAAACGTTTGAACGTTCCAACTTGAAAACGTAATTCGGGTGGTACCGCGGAGATTTCCTTCGTCCCTGATTGTGGATGAAGGATTTTTGTTTTAATACGATTGAAGAGTTGAAGGTCAAAGGTTGAAAGTTGGCGAATAAGATTACGTTTTTAAATGATGAGGTGAGAATGGCTGCTATAAAAGAGAAAGACGCGAAGAAGAAAGCAACGGCGAAGAAAGTTATTAAGAAAGCCGCAGCGAAGAAGGTTGTAAAAACAACCAAGCCTGCGATCAAAAAAATCGCGACGAAGAAATCCGCAAAAACGGCGACGACAAAAGTTAAAAAGTATGTCGCTAAAAAAGTTGCGCCTGCAAAGTCAACGACTAAAGTCGTCGCAAAAAAGGAACGCAAGCCGCGCGCGATTCAAGTTGCGACGCAAAAGGCAATTGAGCCGATGAAGAATATGGCGGTCATGATTCCGCCGACTCCGTCGCGCAAGGAAATTGTTCCGAAGACCGAGCCAATCAAATCTATTGCGGCTGTAAGGGAAGAAATACAACCAAAGGATAAATCCTATAACCCGCAAGCGATTGAGAAAAAATGGCAGGAGAAATGGGAAGCGGATAAGTTATATCGCGCGGCGATTGATCGCAGCAAGCCGAAGCATTACGCGCTGACTATGTTGCCCTACCCCAGCGGCAATTTGCACATCGGTCACTGGTATGCGATGACTCCTTCGGATGCGCGCGCGCGGTACATGCGGATGAAAGGCTACAACGTGCTGTTCCCCATGGGTTTCGACGCGTTCGGTCTGCCCGCTGAAAACGCCGCAATCAAAGAAGGCATTCACCCGATGAAACGCACATTCGAGAATATCGCGCACATGCGGGCGCAAATGAAAACTATGGGCGCGATGTTTGATTGGGAGCGCGAGGCGATTTCGGCTGCGCCTGAATATTATAAGTGGACGGAATGGTTTTTCATTCAACTGTATAAGCAAGGCTTGGCGTATCGCAAAATGTCGGCGGTGGATTGGTGCCCGCATTGCAACACCACTTTGGCGCGCGAGCAGGTTTGGGGCGACGACCGTCATTGCGAGCGATGCGGCACGCCCGTTATCAAAAAGAATTTGGATCAGTGGTTCTTTAAGGCGACGAAATACGCCGACGAGTTATTGAACTTCGATGGCTTGGACTGGCCCCAAACGGTGAAGACTCTGCAAACGAATTGGATTGATCGAAGCGAAGGCGCGGAAGTTCAGTTTCGAATTGCAAGTGAAAAGGAATTAGGTAATCAGAAATTAGGAATTGAGGAATCCCAATTACCTAATTCCGAATCCCTAATTACCGTTTTCACCACGCGACCTGATACGTTGTGGGGCGCGACGTTTATGGTCTTCTCGCCGGAACATCCGCTGGTGGATAAAATTACGACTGCTGAAAATAAATCCGCGGTGAACGAATACAAAGCGCAAGCGGCGCGACAATCGGAAATTCAGCGCGGCGCAGTGGATAAAGAAAAAACAGGCGTGTTCACCGGCGCGTACGCGATCAATCCTGTGAATCAAAAGCGCATCCCGATTTGGATCGCGGATTATGTGATGATGAGCTATGGCACCGGCGCGATCATGGCTGTCCCCGCGCACGACGAACGCGATTTTGCGTTTGCGAAAAAATATGATCTACCGATTGTCGAGGTGATTCGTCCCGATGTAGAGACGTTGCATGCAACGTCTCTACAATCCGCGTATGCGGGCGCGGGTGTGATGGTCAATTCAAATCAATTCAACGGGACGAAGGTCAATACCGAAAAGGGAAGAAAAAATCCCGGCATTGCGGCGGTGATTGATTGGCTGGCGAGTCAGGGCATTG
>JAVHOY010000362.1:0-1283 GCA_036170295.1 bacterium | reverse complement strand
TTGCGTCCCGCCGCGCATGACGCGGAAGAGAGCCGCGAGTTTCCAAATAAACTGATCGGCAAAGGCTGGGAACTTGGTGTGCTTCAAGCCTCCACGCCCGAATCTTATGGCGGCTTTGGCGAGCGCAGCGCGGTCACGAGCGCGTTGGCGTTGGAAGAGATGGCGTCTGGCGACCTCGCCGGCGCGTATGCCGTGATGACTCCTGCGTTGTTTGCAACGCCAATTTTGCTTGTCGGGTCCGAGCAGCAAAAGCAGGAGTTTTTGCACTCCGTCGTCGAAGGCGCGTGGGCTCCATACACCGCCGCGTTGATTGAATATAGTTTTGACTTCGACGCGAACGCGCTCAAGACCACTGCAAAACTCAGCGGCGCTGAATATGTCATCAACGGCGAAAAGGCTTTTGTCCCGTTTGCAAAAGACGCCGAAGCCATGATCGTGTACGCCAATCTCGACGGCGTGACGCAGGGTTTCATCGTTCCCAAAAACACATCTGGCTTGACCGTTTCCGACGAGCGCGAAAAACTGATGGGATTGAATGCCCTGCCGATGTACCGCGTCAAATTGGATAACGTAAAAGTTCCCGCTTCAAATAGACTCGGCGGCGCGTCGGGACATAACTTCGAGTTGATTCTGGCTTCGATGAGAATTGCCTCCGCCTCAGCCGCTGTCGGCGTTGCGAAGTCATCATTTGAATACGCAAAGAATTACGCAAAAGAGCGCGACGTCTTCGGCGTGAAAGTCGCGCAGAAACAAGCCATCGCTTTCATGCTGGCAGAGATGGCAACTGAGATCGAAGCCATGCGCTTGCTCGTTTGGGAAGCCGCGTGGATGTTGGATACCAAGCACGCAGACGCAGCCAGACAAGCCTATCTCGCCAACGTTGGCGCGGCGGATATGGCGATGATGGTCACGGATCGCGGCGTGCAAATTCTCGGCGGACATGGCTATATCCGCGAACATCCCGTTGAGTTGTACATGCGTAATGGGCGCGGATTTGCAATGTTGACTGGGCTGGCTGTTGTGTAATTACCAATCACCAATTACCAATTTGTAAATGGTAATTAGTAATTGAAGGAGAAAACCATGACCATCGAATTTGAAACACCCAAACCGATTCTCAATCAGCAAGTGATGCTGAAAACTGTCGCGGAAAATATGATGCGTTCCGTGTCGCGCGAATTTGACGAAAACGAACATGCTATTCCGTGGAGTTATATCGAGTTCATGCACACCGCCATGAAAGCCACGGGCGGCGGAGGCGGGCTTGCGCCTGTGGATGATAA
>JAVHOY010000361.1:0-1296 GCA_036170295.1 bacterium | reverse complement strand
AATCCTTTTTCATTCGTTATATCTTGCGTGAAAAGGAGCAACAATGAACGCAGAACAAAAACCAACTTTATTTATAGTTATTGCCGCGCTGACTCTCGCCAGCGGAATTGCGAATCTCTTCTGGGGATTTGTCGCATCCGCCGCCGCGCTAGGAACAATCCTCGGAGTCGTCTGCATTCCTATCACTGTTTTGCCGACGATCTTAGGCGTATTTGAAATTATCTACGCGGCAAAATTGCTCAGCGCGCAACCGCAACTGCAACCGCGACCTGCGCAGCCTTCGCGGCTGATTGCAGCCTTTCAAATTTCAACTTTTATTTATGGCAATATTTTTTCAGCGGTTGTCGGCATTTTGAATTTGATATTCTTCAACGATCAAACTGTAAAAGAATATTTTGCAAAGATCAATGGCGTTCAAATTATTACGCCTGCGCCAGTTCCAACTCCAATGCCTGAACCGGAACCTATTGTTGAGCCTATTCTCCCCGAACCTGTGGAAGACCCCGCCAAGCCAAAACGCGTCCGTAAAATGGCGGGCAAGTAATTGAGGATGTTTTACACTTGACTCTCATCCCTCTCGACCTTAGAATCCAAACACAATTCAACGGTTGACAGGGAAGAGACTCGCGGTAGATAAAATCACAGCGAGCGCCGAAGGTGCAAATCTGGAATAGGCGAAACCAGATGAATCTCTCAGGCAAAAGGACCCTGCATCCTTATACTCTGGAAAGTCTCTCTTTATAAGAGACACCGAAGGTGCAAACTTTGCCGGCATATCGCTAACAAAGTGAATCTCTCAGGTTTATTTACAGAGGACGCGCAATTGTATAGTTGCGCGTCCTCTTTTGATTCGCCAACATCTCATTCGTTACAAGGAGAAATAAAACATGAAAGTACTTCCCAACCTCAAGTATGCAAAATCCGATGAATGGTTCGACCCATCAACTGGCGCAGTCGGCATCACTGACTTTGCCCAGAGCCAACTCTCAGACATCGTCTTCGTGGAATTGCTCGTCGAAGAAGGCGAAGAAGTGACCGTCGGCAAACCGATCGCTTCCGTTGAATCGGTCAAAGCCTCCGCTGAAATTTACGCGCCCGCCGCAGGCAAAGTCAGCGCGGTGAATAAGGGACTCGCCGACAAGCCCGAAACGCTCAACTCCGATCCCTTTGGCGAGGCGTGGATGATTAAAATCGCAGGCGGTGTTGCTGGCGATTTGATGGATGCCGCCGCGTATGAGAAAGATTGCGCGGGGCGCGCCCATTAGTAATTGGTAAGTAGTAATTGGTAATTACCAT
>JAVHOY010000360.1:0-1296 GCA_036170295.1 bacterium | reverse complement strand
ATTCCCGACGTCAAAACCGAAGCGGTTGCGAAACACATCAACAGCGGAATGCTCGCCGCCACTACAGATTTCTCTGTGTTGAAAAATATGGACGCGGTCAGCATCTGTGTGCCGACTCCACTGCGGCAAACCGGCGACCCCGATATGTCGTTCATCGTTTCCGCGACGGAAGAGTTGGCAAAATATATGCACAAGGGCATGGTGGTTGTGCTTGAATCAACAACTTATCCCGGCACCACGCGCGAGGTGTTGCTGCCCAAACTTGGCGCGGAGCATGGACTCGTCGTCGGCGAAGATTGGTTTCTCGCGTTCTCTCCAGAGCGCGTGGACCCGGGGCGCAAAGATTACACGACCATCAACACGCCCAAAGTGGTGGGCGGAATTACCGAAGCCTGCGGCGAAGTCGCGTCGGCGTGGTATGAAGGCGCGATCAAAACCGTGCATCGCGTTTCAACCGCCGAAGCCGCGGAGATGTCCAAATTGTTGGAGAATACTTTTCGCATGATCAACATTGGTTTGGTCAACGAACTCGCCATCATGTGCGAACGTCTCGGCGTGGACGTGTGGGAAGTGATTGACGCCGCCGCGACCAAGCCGTTCGGCTTTATGAAATTCACGCCGGGTCCCGGCTTGGGCGGTCACTGCATTCCGATTGACCCGCTGTATCTTTCGTGGAAGATGAAATCGTTCAACTACAATGCGCGCTTTATCGAACTCGCGTCTGAGATCAATACCAACATGCCGCGCTATGTCGTCTCTCGAATTTTAGACGCGATGAATGATCGCAGTATGATGTTGAAGGGTTCAAAAGTTCTTGTCCTCGGCGTGGCGTATAAACCCAACATTGACGATGTGCGCGAATCACCCGCAATGGACGTGATTGGCTTGCTGAAAAAGAAAGGCGCGAATGTCGAATATCACGACCCGTATATTCCGCGCATTCATCACGAATACGACGGCTGGCAAATGGACAGCGTCAAGGATGTGATGAAGTCTGTCAAAGAAGCCGACGCGGTCATCATCGTCACCAACCATAAAGTTTACGATTACAACGCCATCATCGAATCCGCGAAGTTTGTTTTTGACTCGCGCAACGCGACGGGTAAACTCGGCAAGAATAGCGAGAAGGTTGAAAGACTGTAATCCAATCACCAATTACCAATTACAAAGAATGTAATTGGTAATTGGTAAAGGTTGAAGAATGGCACATTACTTAATAACTGGCGCTGCGGGATTCATCGGCGCGCGGACTACGACCATGCTGATCGAGCAAGGACATACCGTCGTCGGCATTGA
>JAVHOY010000359.1:0-5743 GCA_036170295.1 bacterium | reverse complement strand
GTCAAACTCCCGAACATGGGATTGGTGATATCCCAAATGTTGGTGATGGGATGATAAGTGTAAATAGTCAGCACGAAATTTCCGCCGGGCGTGTAAACAATGCCCGCGTCGCTTGTATCGTGGACAATGCCGTCGGAGGCGGGAACATAGCCGTGTTTATGCGGAACCAGCGTGCCATCGGGAACGCCGCCTTGAATCAACGAGCCAAGTTTATCTTGCGCCATGAAGTCAATTAATAACTGACAGGTCTTGGGATTGATCTTATCGGGGAAACTGGCAACCAACGCGCCGCCGCCGTCTTGCGCGCATTGATAAATATCCGCGAGCAACGTTCCCATTTCAGAAGGAGTCGTCTGCGAATACGGGTCAGGGTCGGCAAAAACATCAATGCGCGAGTTTGCGGGGGTTACAGGGTGCGGCGAGAGTTGCGGCGCGCCAAGAAAGAAAAAACCATTGAGGAATGTGTTTTCTAATCCGATCTGTTTCATATCTCGCGTCACGACCAGCGGACCTACATTTACGTCAATGAGCGCAAGTAGTTTATCGGTCGCAGAGTTGTCCGACTTGCCCAACATGCGCGAGACGATGTTGGTAGTGTCCGCGTCGAGGTTGCTGCCGTAGTTGATCAAATACGAAGCGGCGATTGGCACTTTGATGGTGCTGGATGCGGTGAAGGCAATATCTATCGGCTCCACAGAAACTTCTTGCCCGTTGTTCATCCCAAAATGAATTTCCTGCCCGGTTTGCAGATCCATCATATAGAAGCCGATCAAGCCGTCGAACTTTGACGCGACGACGATTTGCTTCAAAAGAATTTCAAGCGTATCAATGGTTGGGCGCGCGACGGCGCTTCGCGTGAAAGTCAGCGCTACCGAACGGCTGGTTGGCGATTTCAATGCGTCATTAATCAGCAAGACGGCGCGCTCAAGGTCGAGAGTTTGACCGGGATTGCCGGGCAAAAACGCGGGGCTGCCGGGAATCGGCTCGGCGGGCGTAGGCGGCAAATCGTAACGAGAGGAAATTTCGTTTTGAAGATATTCGCGCAGACGCTCTTCAGAAAGCGTCGCGCTGAGCGGAATCACAATTTCGGGCGGTGTGCGATTCCAAAGGTAATCCCAAAATCCGTTCCAGAATGATCCGCCTGTGCGGCTGAGATCGGCGGCGGCGAGCATGGTTTCAATATCGGGTTGAAAGCCAACCACAGCGGGGTCAATATGAATCACCGCGTCGTTATATAAAACTTCAATGGGCGCTGTGTATACTTCAAGCAAACGCTGCGACGCTTCGGCGGGAGACAATCCGCCGACGGGCACGCCCGCGATGGTCATGGTGGCGGGGTAGTTGTTGCGCTGGCGGCTGTATTCTACTAATGAAATGATGCCCAGCACAAGCGCAACGGTTAAAAATAAAATTGAAACCCCGCGAAGGATGATATTGGTGTTACGATTTCTCACATTTCCTCCAGACGGATAAAAGTCACAAAAAAAGTATATCACACCAAAAAGCGGGCTGTGCTAGAATAAGTTTGTCAGCGTCGCTGGCGCACCCCACTTCCAAAGAAGGACCTATGCTTCGTTCTTTCCTCATCTATTTGTCTAAAGCCGCTTGGGCGCAAAACCTTGTCACTAACTGGAGTTTTGCGTGGCGCACCGCGTCTCGCTTTGTCGCAGGCACAAAACTTGACGACGCAATGCGCGCCGTCAAAGAATTAAATGCAAAGGGGATCAATGTAACGTTGGATCATCTCGGCGAGCATACGAACACGCCCGAAGAGGCGCAGCAAGCCGCCGATGATATCTTCGCGACTCTGGACGCCCTCGGCGCGGATTCTACGGCACGAGGCAACGTCTCCATCAAATTGACTCAGATCGGTCTCGGCTTGGATGAATCCTTGTGCGCTCAACACCTTGAAAAAATTCTTGCGCGCGCAAAACAAAATAATACTTTTGTGCGCGTGGATATTGAAGACACGCCTTACACCGATAAAACGATCAACATGTATTATGCCATGCGCGAAAAAGGCTATGCCAATGTCGGCATGGCGCTTCAAGCGTATCTGTTTCGCTCCGAAGCCGACATGCGCCGTTTGATGCAGGATAAAACTCAAATCCGTTTGGTCAAGGGCGCGTATAAAGAACCGCCTGATAAAGCCTTCCCCAGCAAAGCGGACGTGGACGCAAACTACGACTTACTTACCAAAATTTTGATAGATGCTTCGCTTGCCAATCAAACTAAATTATCCGCCGATGGGCGCATTCCGCCCATTCCCGCGATTGCCTCTCACGATGAGAAACGCATCGCCTTTGCCAAACAATACGCCGAAAAAGTGGGGCTTTCCAAAGACGGCTTGGAATTCCAAATGCTTTATGGTATTCGCCGCGATTTGCAGGAAAGCCTTGTCAAAGAAGGCTATCCGATGCGCGTGTATGTTCCCTTTGGTTCTCAGTGGTATCCCTACTTTATGCGTCGCCTCGCCGAACGCCCCGCGAATATCTGGTTCTTTATCACCAACTTCTTTAAGGGATAATGAATTTACAAAGACCCTAAAGGTTTCTAAAATCTTTAGGGTCTATTTTTATACAAAAGGGAAATTACCATGCGACCCGATTGGGACTCTTACTTTATGAAGATCGCTTACGCGGTTTCCGAGCGCAGCACCTGCGACCGCGCCTTTGTCGGCTGTGTGCTTGTGCTGGAGAAACGCATCCTGACCACCGGCTTCAACGGCTCGCCTGCGGGACAAGATCACTGCGACGAGGCGGGACATTTGATGGTAGACGGTCATTGCGTGCGGACAATTCACGCGGAGACGAATGCCATCATCCAAGCCGCGCTGCATGGAGTCTCCACTAAAGGCGCGATGTGTTACGTTACGCATCTGCCGTGTATCAATTGCACAAAGGTTCTCATCAACGCAGGCATTACGCGGATTGTCTACAGCGTGGCATACGGCGCTGACGAGAACGCCATCAATTTTCTTAAAGCGGCGAATGTCGAGGTGGTGCAAAAGGAATTTGAGCCATAATCAAAACTCCGAGGTCTTCAAGACCTCGGAGTTTTTTTTATCATCCAACCTGAAACGCAAGCGGACATATCCCATATATTCTTGATTCCGCTTTTGTAGATTCAGTCACTGATTTTCCCAGCGCCGATTCCAACATTGCTTTGTCCATTTGACATAACTCAGGATGTTCCTTGACAATCTTTGCATAAGGACATCTCCCAAAAATCACGCGCGGACCTTCCGCGGCGGCTTCCCATCTTGCTTGATAATTCATCGCGTCTAATTTCTCAATCAGCAACGCCAGCCGTTTGGCAATGGGCAAATTGGCAAATTGACTTGCATCCAACAAACGATTTGCGAGACTTTCGACTTTTGACTTTTGACTTTCTTCCGACAACAGCGCGTCTGCCAGTGCGGCGAGGTTATCCCCAAGCGCGGATTGCGAAAGCGAGTACAACTTTTCGGGTCTGCCGCGCCCGTCGCGTAGGCGAACTTCGGTTGTCTCTATGCGTCCATCGGAACACAAGACTGAGAGGTGGTGGCGCACATTCGGCGCGGACATCTTCAATGCGCGCGCAATCTCTCGCGCAGAAGCGACGCTGGTTTTCTTCAAGTGGGTGAGGACTTTTTGGCGGGCGGTTGTCATACAATGCCTGTGATTATACTCACTTCTTTATTTATGCAAATATATCTTTGCATAAATCCGTTGACTAATCTCTTCTCCCTGCTATAATTCGCCGCGTTCCTAATTCCTAATCCCTAATTACTAATTACCTATGAACTTAACTTGGGAATCCACTTACGCCATCGCTTTAGAATTACGCCGCCAACATCGCGAAATAAATATTGAAGAAGTTTCGCTTCAACAAATTTATCAATGGACGATCCAACTTAATGAATTTGAGGATGACCTCGCGCTTGTAAACGACGACATCCTGTACGCAATCTATCAAGACTGGTTCGAGGAGAACATTCATGGAAAATGAAAAACTAAGTTTACCGAACTACAACATTCCCGAAGACTTGGAAAATGCTGTAGCCATCACGACGCTTGACCGCCTGTATAACTGGGGTCGGCGCTCGTCTGTCTGGCCCCTCATGTTTGGTCTCGCGTGTTGCGCGATCGAAATGATCGCGGCGCAGACTGCGCGTTACGACATGGCGCGCTTCGGCATGGAAGTCATGCGCCCCACGCCGCGCCAAGCGGATATGATGTTGGTCTCTGGCACAGTGACAAAGAAAATGTTGCCTGCCATCATCCGCTTGTACAACCAAATGCCCGAGCCGAAATATGTCGTCGCAATGGGCGCGTGCGCTTCGGGCGGCGGACCTTTCAAAGAAGGCTATAACGTCGTCGCGGGCATTGATAAATTTTTGCCCGTAGATGTTTACATCCCAGGTTGCCCTCCCACGCCGCAGGCGTTGATCGCGGGCATGATCAAGTTGCAGGAAAAAATTGACAAGCAATCCATCAAGACCGTGCGTTGGTACAACAAAGAAAAGAAAGACGGCAACTATGTGCCGATGCCAATCCTCGGACCTGACTTGATTGACGTGCGCCGCAACGCGGAATATAAAGCCGCCGCCGCGACAAAGGAAGGCGCATAATGGCAACCGCGATTCAAACCTCCGTTGATTTGGTTGCCCGCTTCCCAAATTTTGTTTCACTCGACGCTCGCGCGGGATACAGCGGCTTCATCGTAAAGAAAGAAAATCTTATCGAAGTCGCAACCGCCATCCGCGATGAATTTGGTTACGACTTGCTCACCGCCGTCACAGGCGTGGACTACATCGCTGATAATAAAATGGAAGTGGTCTATCACGCTTACAAAACCACCGGCGGCGCGGGCTTGATTTTCAGAACTCAAGCGGAGCGCGTTGATCCCATTGAAGTTCCTTCGCTCACTTCGATTTGGGCGGGCGCGGAATATCAAGAACGCGAAGCGTGGGACTTGCTTGGAATCAAATTCACGGGGCATCCCGACTTGCGCCGCATTTTGATGTGGGAAGGTTTTGAAGGTCATCCGCTTCGCAAAGATTGGAAGGAAGCCTTCTACGAAGAGGAAGCCAAACCTTTCAAGAGCCGCTGGCCCGAAGGACATCATACTTATGCCGAGTTCAAGAATCCTTTCCACGATAATCTCAACTTCCCCAAAGACTTTGACCCTGAAAATTTTACGGTGACAAAGGAAGAAGACCTTTACGCTTCGCTCGAACGCGATTCTCAAACAGACGAAGCGGGCAATATGAAAACCGATCACGTCGTCGTCAATATGGGACCGCATCATCCGTCCACGCATGGCGTGTTGCGCGTGGCGGTTCAACTCAGCGGCGAAACCATCATTGGCTTGAAACCCGTCATGGGCTACCTGCACCGCAATCACGATAAGATCGGCGAACGCAATACCTATTTGCAAATCATTCCGTACACGGATCGCCTCGATTATTTCAACTCAATGAGCAACAACTTCGGTTATGTGATTGCCGTTGAAAAGTTGATGAAGATTCAAGTTGCCGAACGCGCGGAATATATCCGCGTGATTATGGCGGAACTTAGCCGCATCCAAAATCACTTGATCTTTATCGGCATGTTGATGAACGATCTTGGCGCGATGTACACGCCTTCGCTGTATAGTTTTGAAGAGCGCGAATTGGTGCTTGATGTTTTTGAAGCCGTCTCCGGCGCGCGCATGATGTGCAACTACTTCCGCTTTGGCGGCGTGGTGCGCGACATTCCCG
>JAVHOY010000358.1:0-1298 GCA_036170295.1 bacterium | reverse complement strand
GCGCGATCAATTCTCACAACTTTCTCCGCCACCATTTGCGCCGCGACTTTCTCGATCAACTCGCCGCTTGCGCCCGCCGCAATCGCAACTTGACGCGCGTGCAGCGACATGTGTCCGCGCTGAATGCCTTCGGTGGCGAGCGCGCGCAACGCCGCCATGTTTTGCGCGAGCCCGACGGACACGATAATCTCAGCCAATTCGTTCGCAGTTTTTATGCCCATCAATTTAACCGCAGCCTGCGCGGCGGGATGAACCTTTGTCGCGCCGCCGATAATTCCCACTGCCATCGGCATTTCCAATGTGCCGACTAAATTTCCGTCTTTATCTTTTCCCCACGTTGAAAGCGAAGTGTATTTGCCTGAACGCGCCGCATACGCATGAGCGCCCGCTTCGATGGCGCGCCAGTCATTGCCCGTTGCGACGACAACCGCATCCACGCCGTTCATGATGCCTTTGTTGTGAGTCGCGGCGCGATATGGATCAGACGCAGCAAACGCCCACGCGGCGATGATTCCATCGCGGACGGTTTCTCCCTTGAAAGATTCAAATCCCATCGTGAGTTCGTTTACTGGAATAGTACAGCGCGCGCGCGCGATTCTTCTATCCGCCAAATTGGACAAAATTTTCAAGTGGACTTTCCCGCCCGTGATCGCTTCGATCTGCGGCGCAAGTTTTTCACAAGCGGTGTTGACCGCGTTCGCGCCCATTGCGTCGCGCACATCGTAGATGAGATGAATGACGATAAACGCTCCAATCGGCGAGTCTTCGATCAGGCGCACTTCAAGGTCGCGCGCGCCGCCGCCGAATTTTTTCAGGATGGGATCAATCGCGTCGGCAGTCGCAAGCAGTTCCGCTTTGTGTTCATATATTTTCAGCCGCGCTTCATTGACATTGACGAGGTTGATCAACTGCATTTGACCGATCATCAACGGCTCGCTGGTCGTCGCCGCGAATCCGCCGCCCGCGCGCGCAAGTTTCGCCATGAACGATGCGCCCGCAACCACCGACGGCTCCTCTATTACAAAGGGAATTAATACATCGCGCCCGTTGACCATGAAGTTTAAGCCAATGCCAATCGGCAGCGAATACATGCCGATTACATTCTCAACCATGTGGTCGGCGGATTCGGGGGAGAGTCCGCCTGTGGTGAAGGGGAGCAGGTCGGCGGGAGTCAGAAGCGCGGCGTCCGCTAATTTAGCGCGGCGCTCTTCAATCGTCAGATTATAAAATCCAGAGATGCGAGAGTTTGTCATGGGTTTATCCAAGTGTAGCGTTTGCGTTCTACCAAATTCTATCAA
>JAVHOY010000357.1:3702-5753 GCA_036170295.1 bacterium | reverse complement strand
CAAATCTTCAAATGCGTCTATAATTCAAACCAATAACCGATAACTGCTCACTGTTCACTGATAACTGATTCCCCATGTCCTCCACTGATGAAATTAAATCCAAGATAGATATCGTAGACCTCGTAACCGAGGCGGGCGTAAAGCTCCGCAAATCGGGACGCAGTTATACGGGCTTTTGTCCCTTCCACGACAACAAGCGCACGCCCGCGTTCGTCGTCTGGCCCGAGTTGGGAACATGGAAATGTTATGGCGCGTGCAACGAGGGCGGCGATATTTTTAAGTTCGTGATGAAAAAAGAGGGATTGGATTTCAAAGAAGCGTTGAAGAAACTTGCCGAGCGCGCGGGCGTGGAATTGCGAGATTACAAACGCGAAGCGCCCGAAGTTAAAGAAGCGCACGAACATTTACACGCGCTGCTTGAAGCCGCCGTCGTTTACTATCGCAATCATCTTTTGAACAATAAAGAAGTTTTGGATTATCTCCATGTAAAGCGCGGACTGACCGACGCGACCATTGAAGTCTTTGGCATGGGCTACGCTCCGCGCGGATACGATAATCTTCAAAAACATTTTTTGCCCAAAGGATATTTGCAACAGGATTTAATTGACGCGGGGTTGCTCACCGTGCGCGAATCCGATTCCCAAATTCCCAATCACGAATCCCGCGTCTACGATAAATTTCGCAATCGCATTATGATTCCCATCCGCGATGAAAATGGGAAGATGGCGGGCTTCGGCGCGCGCATCGTCGAGCCGACCGACATTCCCAAGTTTCTCAATTCGCCTGATACGCCGATTTTTACAAAGGGACGTCTTCTTTATGGATTAGACCGCGCGCGCAAACCAATCCGCGCCGCCGACCAAGCCGTAATTGTGGAAGGGTATCTCGACGTCATCGCGCTGCATCAAGCGGGATATGAAAATGTCGTCTCGCCGATGGGAACTGCGCTGACCGAAGATCAACTGCGCTTGTTGAAACGTTTTAGCAAAAGAATTGTCCTCGCGCTTGACCCCGATACTGCGGGACAAAAAGCCGTTTTGCGCGGATTGGACGCGGCGCGTTCCGCGATGGATCGCGAAGGGGAGTTGGGCTTTGACGCGCGCGGACTTCTCCGCAACGAAGCGCGACTGCAAGCCGATCTTCGCGTAGCCGCCTTGCCGGACGGTCTTGACCCCGATGAAGTTGTGGCGCGCGATAAAGATGAATGGAAGCGAGTCATTGAGAACGCAAAGCCCATCGTCACGCACGTCATGGACGCGCTGGCGTTGGGTCAAAATTTGAACGACGCGAAAGTCAAGAATGAAATTGCGGCGCAAGTGTTGCCGTTGATTGAAGACCTGCCCACGCCCATCGAGCGCGATACATATCGTCAGGCGTTGGCGCGGATGTTGCGCGTGGATGAAAACTCTCTTGTCGCTGCGCCAATAGCGGGTCGGGGCGCGAAGCGTCGTTCTCGCGCAGTGGGTCAACCTCGAAGCGTTGAACCCGCGTCGGCGGCGGCGATCAATCCGACTTTGAAAATCGAATCCTATTGTTTGGGCGTGTTGTTGCATAAGCCCGTGTTGTTGTATCGCGTGGATCGAACGCTGCAAGAGTTTGGGTTGAGCGCATTGGCTGCGGAAGACTTCGAGTATACTGACCATCAGTTATTGTTTGGCGTGGTGCGCGAGGCGGTGGAGCAGGATGAAAAAGAGCATCATCATTTTGTGATGACGCATTTGCCTGAAACCATCAGCGACGTCTCAATGGAACTGCTCCAATATGCCGACGCGCTCGACCCTGTGGACGATAAATTAATTGAAGAGTTGCTCTCGCGCTTTATTGATCTGCGCCGTATGAACGCCATGTCGAGCGTCAATCAATTGCGTTTCCTGCAAGAAGACGAACAGCAGTCGGGCGGCGAGAATATAAAGACATATCAGGAACAGGCGATGCAGTTTACAAAGTTGTTGCATAGTTTGGATCAGGCAAAGCGAAGAATATTTTCAAAGCGATAATTGTGATTTCAAAACCAGATAAGGGAAGTGAATCCAATGCCCGCAAAATCAAAA
>JAVHOY010000357.1:0-3602 GCA_036170295.1 bacterium | reverse complement strand
GAACTTTCCGAAGACCCGGTGCGTTTATATCTGCGCGAAATTGGGCTGGTGAAGCTGCTCGATTCTGACAGCGAGTTTCGGCTTGCGACCTTGAGCGAAGCCGACCGTCACATTGTCGCGCTGCGTAAATTGAAACAAGTCAAAAGCGACTCGCAAGCCGTTTCGGTTTATCGCGCGATTGTCTCTGAAATGTTAACTTCGTGGAAGCGTCTCGCTGAAGACGCGGAGCAAGTTGACCATGACCTTCCCGATCTGGCGTTAATGCTTGCGGAGGCGCAATCGCTTCATGCAGGCTGGCAATTTGATTCGCCGTCTTATTTTCGCGCGTATTTGGATAACGGTCATTGGGGCGTGGATCATCTTTGGGATAATCTTGCGCGTCACGCCTACAGCGTTTTTCTAAATTTACATTTGCTTCCGTTTTCTTTTGCGGAGTGGCTGTTGGAATTTGTCCGCGCGCATCATGCGTTTCCAACGCAGCGGACTCTTTTTCACAAATTGCCGTCCGACGAAGAACTGCTAAATGAAATGGATTCGATTCACGCGCGCGCGGTGCAAGGCAATCAAGCGCTGATCAGCGCCAACTTGCGATTAGTGGTCAGCGTCGCCAAGCGTTATCTAGGGCGCGGCATGTCGCTCCTTGATTTGATTCAAGAAGGAAATATGGGATTGCTGCGCGCGATCAATAAATTCGATCCGCGTCGCGGTTTCAAGTTCAGCACATACGCGACTTGGTGGGTGCGTCAGGCGATCAATCGTTCCATCGCGGAACAAGCGCGCACGATTCGAATCCCCGTTCACTTGTTTGAATCCATTTCGCGGATTTTGCGCGCGCAGCGCAACCTCATGCAAAATTTGGGCAGAAATCCAACGAACGCTGAAATCGCTTTGGAGGTGGGCTATCTTTCCGCTGCGGATGCGCAAGCGATTTTGCGCGCTCGTACTGAGGGGCGGGCGCTTAATCCAGAATTGCAGGGACGACTTGATCTCGCCGCGCAAAAGGTGAAGCGTATTCTTCGCTCTGCCGAAGAACCGATCTCGCTAGAGTCGCCGGTGGGGGGCGAGGACTCCAGTTCGCTGGGCGATTTTATTGAGGATGACGAGACTCCTTCGCCGATGGACGCCGCCGCGCGCGATATGTTGCGCGAACAAGTTCAGCGCGCGCTGGAATTATTGTCAGACCGCGAGCGCGAAGTCCTTGAATTACGCTTCGGTTTGAAAGACGGCAGGGACCACACGCTTGAAGAGGTCAGCCGTTATTTTGACGTTACCCGCGAGCGCGTCCGCCAGATTGAGGCGAAGGCGCTGCGGAAGTTGCGTCATCCCTCGTATAATCGCGACCTGCGCGATTATTTGGGAGATTGATTCGAATAGCGGACTCCAAAGTCTCCAGACTTTGGAGTTTGAATATGACTAATATCACTACTTTTGTGAAAGGGGATAATTTTTCTAGTAGCTAAAAGTCTCTTATGATATACTACGCCGACCGTGCCAGATTTCACGCACCGAAATTTTATACGAAGAGGCGTTTATGTTGCTGGAGTACATTGCTATTGGGGTAATGATCGTGGTCGCTACCGTGATTGCGCTCATCGCAATAGGATTAGGGGAGTTGTTCGGTCCGCGAAAAAACACGCAAGCAAAAAACATGCCGTATGAATCGGGTATGAACCCGTATGGCGAAGGGACGCGGCGTATGCCAGTCCGCTTCTATTTGGTTGCGGTGTTATTCATCTTGTTTGATATTGAAGTTGTGTTCTTTCTGCCCTGGGCGATTGCGTTTCGCAAACTGGGCATTTTTGGTTTGTTCGAAATGATCGTGTTTATCGTTATTTTATTAATAGGCTATGTGTACGCTTGGAAGAAAGGAGCTCTCGAATGGGAGTAGAGAATAAACTTGCAAATATGGGCGTAGTCACCACTACGCTTGAAAGCGCCGTTAATTGGGGACGCACCAACGCGATGTGGCCCATGTTGTTCGGTCTGGCTTGCTGCGCGATCGAGATGATGGCGTCGCAGGCTTCGAACTATGATATGAGTCGCTTCGGCATGGAACTCATGCGCCCCAGTCCGCGTCAATCGGATTTGATGATCGTCGCGGGGCGCGTCTCGAAGAAAATGGGACCCGTTCTTCGCCGCTTATACGATCAAATGCCCGAACCAAAGTGGGTGATTGCTATGGGCGATTGCGCTTCTTGCGGCGGTGTGTTCAATAATTACGCGATCTATCAAGGGGTAGATGAAGTTGTGCCAGTGGATGTATATGTGGCTGGTTGCCCGCCGCGCCCCGAAGCGTTAATTCACGGCGTAATGACCATTCACGAAAAAGTCAAAGGCGAAACTTTCAAGCAATACGCTGAGAAGTATAAATAAATATATGAGACCTGATAGGTCGCTTTGCGAAAACCGTCAGGTCTTTAGGAAGTTTTTATGGATAAAAAACTCGAACCCATTGTAAAAGCAATGCAGGAAAAATTCGGCGCGACACTTGAAGAATTCCGCGACGAAGCGCATTTGTCCGTCAAACCTGAGCGCATCGTGGAAGCGTTGACCTTTCTGCGCGACGAGCAAAATTTTGAATTACTCTCCGCGCAAACTGCGGTGGATTATTATCCGCAGGTTGCGCCGCGTTTTCATGTTGTGTATCAACTGACGTCGCTGGCGAAGAATCTTTCGGTGCAGATCAGAGTTCCGCTAAACGGAAACAGTCCCAAGGTCCAGACTGTGACGCGCGTGTATCGTTCCGCGATTTGGCGCGAGCGCGAGCTGTTCGATATGTTTGGAATTGAATTTGACGGGCATCCCGATCCGCGTCGTATCTTAATGCCCGAAGATACAGAGGGGCATCCATTACGCAAGGATTACCCGCTGGGTTATGAAGAACCGCAGTTCACATTTAACTTTGAAGAGATTGACCTGCGCAAGCCGTATGCAAAGGAATAGTTATGAGTCAGATTGAAGAAGTCAGCGTAGAAAAATTCAAACATCTCGTATCGGAACGCGCTCTGACGGGCGAGACGATGCTCTTAAATATGGGACCGCAACATCCGTCCACGCACGGCGTTTTGCGTCTTTTGCTTGAGTTGGACGGCGAAATCATTGTCAACTGTATTCCCGATATTGGTTATTTGCACACGGGCGTCGAGAAGAACATGGAAGCCAAGACTTATCAAAAAGCTGAAGTGATGACCGATCGCCTCGATTATATGAATCCGCTGGGCAACAATCTCGCATATTGTATGGCGGTTGAGAAGTTGGTTGACCTTGATGTTCCCGCGCGCGCGCAAGGCTTGCGCGTGATCCTCACTGAGTTGCAGCGCATTTCTTCGCATCTGGTTTGGCTCGGCACTTCGGGGCTTGACCTCGCGGCGATGTCCATGTTCCTGTATTGCTTCCGCGAGCGCGAACAAATCCTTGATATTTTTGAACTCGTTTCAGGTCAGCGCATGATGACGACTTATTTTCGTCCCGGCGGAGTCTGGCGCGACGTGCCTGTCGAGTTTGAAAAAGCCGTGCGCGATTTCACCAAAATATTCTCGAAGCGCGTGGATGAATACGAAACCTTATTGACCAAGAATCCGCTTTTCCTTGACCGCACGATG
>JAVHOY010000356.1:0-5759 GCA_036170295.1 bacterium | reverse complement strand
CCGTTGGGAAAATAATCTTTTTGAATGTCAATGACGAGCAGCGCGGTTTTCATAGGGCGTCCTTTAAGCGACATCAATGTCGCGGCGCAGACTTTCAGCCTGACGTTTGATGTGCAATTTATCGGCGAGCGTAATCGCGATTTCAAAATCCGACTTTGCCTTTTCAAGTTTATTCAACGCCTGATACGATTTTCCGCGCGCGATGTATAGCCGCGATTCTTTGGGCATCAGTTCAATAGCGCGGACATAATCTTTTATCGCATTATCGTGCCGACCATTGACGCGGTACGCGTCCGCGCGACCTTGATAGGCAAAGCCCAAACGCGGCTGTTTGCTCAAAACGCGGGAGTAGTAATCTTCCGCCCAATCCAGATAATTTTCGTAGACAGATAGATTCAGTTCGGTCATTACCAGCGCGTCTTGCTCGGAGATTCCCAAAGCGGCGTCTTGATCTTTATGCGCGGATTTCAAATCTCCCAGCCTAAAATACGCAATCGAGCGAATGAGATAAAACAACGAGAACTGCGAAAGCAGCGTAATGGATTTATTAAACTCAGCCAACGCAAGTTGATATTCTTTCTGTTCCATCAACACAGAGCCGCGATCAAAATATGGAACCGCCCAATTCGGGTTGACTTGCTGCGCGCGCGCGAAAAAGTCAAGCGCGGCGGCATAATCTTTTTCCAGCGCAAAGATCTCGCCGCGCAATTCCAATGCGAGCGGATTCTGCGGCGCAAGTTTCAAGGCGCGTTCCACATCCGCTTTGGCTCTTTCGGTTTGCAGAATATTTAAAAGGCAGGCGGCGCGCGCAAGGTAATGACTCGGCTGTTGCGGATCTTTGTCAATCTCGCGCGCGTAGTATTGAATGGCGCGCTCGTAATCGCCAAGCAAAAAATAATATCCGCCGCGTTGGGCGAGATAGTTGAACGCAAGATTGATTGAGCGCAATGCGGAACGGTTAAGCGCGCTCAGCGCCAGCGCGAGCAAAGCGCAAGAAGCGACCAGCAAATAATCGCGGGTGTAAATTCCAAACGCGAGCAGACTCAGCAGAACGGGAATCCCGACAAACAACGTAATCCAGTCCGCGTTGGATTTTCCAAAAAACATTTCCATAAGAGCGTGCAACATGCTGCCGCCGTCCAAAGGATAGATGGGCAGTAAATTGAAAACAATCAAAATAAGATTGACCAGCGCGAGCGAAAAAAACAAATTGACGAAAGTTTGCGCCCATAGAAGCGTTTCCGCGTTTTGAAGATAGGGCAAAATTAAAAAAGAAATGATCAGGTCGGCAAGCACGCACAGAAACGCCAGCAGCATATTGACCAGCAGACCCGCCGCAGAAATAGCGAGGTCATGCGCGGGCTTATCGGCTTTGCGGCTTAAGTTGGTAAACCCGCCAAGCAGCCAAACGACCACGCTTTTCACTTCCACACCGAAGAGACGCGCCATAAATGCGTGACCGAGCTCGTGCAAGAGAATACAGAGAACGAATCCGAACAGCCACGAGAAAGCCATCACCGTCTCGCGCAGATCAATTGGACGAAAAAGGTAATAAGCAATGGGAATACTAAACAGCATGGAAAAATGAAAACGGATTTCCATGCCGCGAATACGGGCAAGCAAGAGAGAGGAGGAGAGAAGTTTCATTTACTTACGTCCAAAATCGGCGGGATTTTCGCCCCACAGATTCGTATCCCATTTCAAGATTTTATCTTCGGGCAATTTATTTTCCGCCAGCCAATTTTCCGCGCTGTGAATGAGCGCAAACAAAACCGCGTTTTTTGACGAACGTTTAAGATTGGTTTTACACGCGCCCGCATTGACCCATAAGATAGCGATCTCTGAATCGGAATAAATCGGAATGCGCATATTGCGTTTCGATTGCCACGTCAGCGCGTGAACCACCGCGAGGAATTCTCCAATATTATTTGTCCCTTCGACGTAAGGACCCGCGCGAAAAATTTCCTTGCCTGTTTCGATATTCACGCCGCGATATTCAAGTTTGCCCGGCGCGCCGCTGCAAGCCGCATCCACGCATAATGAGGGAAGAATCGGCTGAGCGCTCGCTAATTTCCATTTGCCATGCGAAGCGGGTTTGCCTTTGTAATCGTCATACTTTGCAAGGTAAGCAGCCTCCGCTTCGAGTTCGCTCTCAAACGCCTTGAACTGTGCGCCGATAAAACCCTTTACTTGCCGCTCGCATTCCGCCCATGTGGCAAAAACGCCCGTCTTACGTCCTTTCCAAACGACATAATGTTTTTGCTTTGGCATGATTTATTTCAATTGAATCGCAGCCAGTATTCCATTAAATTTTTGCAACAAACCGGGCTGATCAAATTCCTTGACCGCGCCGGGCGAATAGTTGCCGATGTTGGAGTAATGGATGAAGAAGATCGCCTCGTAACAAACGCCTTGCTCGGCGACGCGATAAATATATTGATCGTAGATATTTCCCGCGCCGGCGTCGGAGGCGACGCTGGACGTAAAATCATAGCCATTGAATGCGACTTTGCCATTCGCCGTTTCAGGCGCGACGCCGCTTTGAAGCGGATCGACGCATGAAGCGACAATTTGCGAATTCGTCGAAGAACCAAACACGAAATACGCCGCGCCTAAATTTGTGCCGACGTAAGAACTCGTGTCAATCCATTGAAGCGCAAATTTCAAATCCGTTTTATGGTTGAGCGAAGACGGAATGTTTGCGGGCGCGAATTGATCCGAATACGCCAACGCGATGCCGCCTTCATCATAGTTAAAAGTTTGCTCCGCTCTTCCCGGCGGATTGATTGCAACGCGCAGCGTAAAATCCGTTCCATCGCCGCCCGAATTGACGGTGATGTAATAATCCTGCGATAAAGGCAACGCGCCGCGCCAGAAATCACATTCTATATTCTGCTCGACGGGACACAACGTCGTTCCATCGCGTCCTTGAATTTGAAGCAAAAAATATCCGCCCATCACAGAAACAGACATGACCTGTCCCTGCGCGGCGTTCAATGTGTAAGTCTTGCTGCCGCCCAAAGGGACGCTATCGTGAATATCTTTCCATGTTCCGCCCGCGTCAAACTTAATTTCATTGGGGGAATCAATTTGCGCGGGAGGCAAAAACGTAGACACAGGCGGCAGATGCAGCGGCGGCGCGGGCGGAGGAATGATCAACGTGGAAGTCGTCGCCGCGAGCGGAACGAGCAACGCCGTCGGCGAGGCAAGCAAAGTTTCAGGCGCAGATTGAGTCGCAACGGCAGGAGTCGCCACAACGGGCGCGGCGCACGCGCTAATCAATATCAAAACGAAAAAAACGATATATTTTTTCATTCGATCTCCTTCAACCTTATCCCAAATATTCAATCACCGTCGCCTCGCCTTGACCGACGCCCACGCATAAAGTCGCAACGCCGTATTTCACATTGCCGCGTTTCTTCATCTCGTGAATCAGCGTCGTCATGATGCGCGCGCCCGAACAGCCCAGCGGGTGTCCCAGCGCAATCGCGCCGCCGTTGACGTTGACAAGTTCGGGGTCAATGCCCAAGTCTTCAATGACAGCCAACGATTGAATTGCAAAGGCTTCGTTCAATTCCATCAAACCAATATCTTTGATCTGCAAACCCGCGCGCGACAAGGCTTTCCGCGTCGCGGGAATTGGACCGTAGCCCATGACGCGCGGCGGCACACCCGCAGAAGCGGAAGCCACAATCCGCGCCAACGGTTTGAGATTCAGGGCTTGCGCTTTTTCAGAGCTCATCACCAACAACGCCGATGCGCCGTCGTTCAATCCCGATGAATTGCCCGCCGTCACCGACCCGCCTTCTTTGCGAAACGCGGGGCGCAACTTCGCCAGCGACGCCAGCGTCGTATCGCGGCGCGGACGTTCGTCGGTATCCGCGATTTTCGGGTCGCCTTTTTTTTGCGGAATGGTCACAGGCGCAATCTCTTGTTTAAATCTTCCAGAGTCAATCGCGGCGATTGCGCGTTGATGCGAACGCAGCGCGAATTGATCTTGTTTTTCGCGCGAAAGATGCGGGCGTTCCTGCGCGATGTTTTCCGCCGTCTCGCCCATTGATTCTGTGCCGTACATCTCCTTCATTTTTGGATTCGGATAGCGCCAGCCGAGCGCGGTGTCGTACGCGATTAAATTTCCGAACGAATAACCCGCTTCCGCTTTGGGGAGCGAATAAGGCGCGCGGCTCATGACTTCGACTCCGCCCGCGATATAAATATCGCCTTCGCCCGCTTTGATCGCGCGCGCCGCTTGATTGACGGCGTTGAGTCCCGAAGCGCAGAGTCGGTTCATGGTCACGCCGCCGACTTCGACGGGCAAGCCTGCCAATAACGCCGCCATGCGCGCCACGTTGCGATTATCTTCGCCGGCTTGATTGGCGCAGCCGAAGAAAACTTCCTCGACCAGCGCGGGGTCAAATGGATTGCGCGCCAAAATAGTTTTGATAACGTGCGCCGCCAAATCGTCGGGGCGCGCAGCGGCGAGGATTCCGCCTAACGCGCCAACGGGCGTGCGAATCGCGTCAATGATGACAGGTGTGGACATAAAAGACTCCAATTCAATATGAAATAACGATTGTGAGATTTTACCACTGCGAAGAAATTGAATTGCGTAAAGCCCAAAGGCAAACATGCTACAATGGGTATGGCAGTATGACCGTATAACCAAAAGGAGCATTCCATGATCGTTTATCCGACCACGCGCATTCAAGAAAAAGGACAAGTCACCATTCCGCAAGAACTTAGAAAGAAACTAAACCTCAATCAAGGCGACCTTGTGGCGTTTGTAGAAACAAAAGACGGCGTCACGATCAAAGCGCTTGACACGATTGCGGAAGAAATGCTTGCAGCCTTAGAGAAAAAACTTGGCAAACGCGGAATTTCCCTCAATACATTAATGAACGCCTCCATGAAAAAAGGCGGCGACGCAGCCGCAAAGGAGTTGGGAGTAAAAGACGATGAAAAGGAAATTTTTTATCAAGCCCTAAGTTTACGCGCGCAAGCTGCTGTAAAAAACCTACGCGACAATGCCGGTAAATATGGCACAGACAAAATAACAGAACAAGAAATTGAAGCGGAAATTCAAGCCGTCCGCAGGGAAAAACGAAATGCTAATCGTGCTTGATACCAACGTCCTTGTTTCAGGTATGATGAAAAAAATCAGCATGCCCGGAAAAGTTGTAGATTTAATTCTTGAACGACGAATCAACGTTGCATTAGACGAGAGAATACTGGCTGAATACAACGAAGTGACCATTCGCCCGAAATTACACATACCTAGTTTTATCCAAAAGCCAACGCTTGCATTTATCGTCGCCCATGCCGTCTATATTCAACCTCAGCTTCTCAACCCGCCGCCTACACATATCCCCGATCTCAAAGACCTGCCCTTTGCGGAAGTCGCGGTCGCAGCCAAAGCGGACGCACTTGTAACGGGCAATATGAAACACTTCGCCTTCCTTAAAGAATTTAACATGCGCGTCCTGTCCCCCGCTCAATTTGCAGAATGGGCGGAAAAATAATCCCAACTATTCAGAGTATACCGATATTATGTTCACCATACCTTCCCCCACCCGTTACGACCTGCGCTTTTCTGTCGCTGGAATTCCCGTGCGCGTTCATCCGCTGTTTTGGCTAATCGCCATCCTGCTTGGCTCTTCTTCAAGCAACTTGTTGGATATCTTGATTTGGGTTATTGCCGTCTTCGTATCTATTCTCATCCATGAATTGGGACACGCGTTTGCCATGCGCCGATTTGGTCA
>JAVHOY010000355.1:2567-5761 GCA_036170295.1 bacterium | reverse complement strand
CTGCTTTTATTTTGGACATGGTTGCCTCCACAAAAAGACCTGACAGGTTTCAAAAACCTGTCAGGTCTGTGTTAATTTACTTCTTCATTCCAAAAAATTCGCGCACCGTATTCACGAACATGCGATTCTCTTCCTTCGTGCCGATGGTCACGCGGAACCAACCGTTGCTGCCGTACATTTCATTGTTGGGGCGCAGGATCATGCCTTTGGTTTCCGCGTAAGCCACAACTTCCTTGCCCGTCTTGCCAGTCGCGCCGCAATCGAACAAGATGTAGTTGGCTTTGGATGGGAAAGTGACCAGTCCGGGAATGTCGCTCAATGATTCGGTGATGAAGTCCACCTCGCTGTTATTGAACTTGACGCGCTCCGCGAGTCCTTCCGTATCTTCAAACGCCGCGAGCGCAGCCCACATCGGAACTGTGCCGACGTTCCACGGCAGTAGCGATCCGGAGATTTGGTCAATCACTTCTTTCGCGCCGAGCGCGTACCCAAAGCGCATCCCCGCCAAGCCATAAGCCTTTGAGAGCGTGCGCGTGACCAGCACGTTGTTGTATTTTTTCGTCAGCGCGGATTGCGACATTTTCAAGCCCGCGTATTCAACGTAAGCCTCGTCAATGACGAAGGGAATGCCCGTCTCGGCAATGGTAATGAAATGCTTCGCGTCCATAAAGTTGCCCGTCGGGTTGTTTGGGTTGGCAACGACGATGATTTTCGTCTTGTCGGTGACGGCTTTGACAATCGCTTCTGGGTCAAAGAGCAATTGATTATTCTTGTGAATCATCGGCACAGAGACCATCTTTGCGCCGAGCAATTTTCCGCGCAATCCATAAATGCCGAAGCAAGGCGTATGTTGAATGACTTCCTGCCCCGGTTCGATGAACATGCGGAAGATGTTGTCGTACACCTCGCTGGAACCGTTGCCGATCATCACGTTTTGCGGACCGTCTACTCCGTTAATCTCCGCGATTTTTCCGCGCACCACCAAACCCTGATCGGGATAGCGGTTTGTCATCTTCGCGTATTTCACCATCGCCTCTAAAACTTTGACTGAAGGCGGATTGGGATTCTCGTTGGACATCATGCGATGCAACGCGGGATTCTTCCATGCCAACTCAATGTGATTTGAAATGTACATGGGAATGCCCTTGACCCACGGGGCGTAGAATTCTTCAATTTTCTTCATGCTGTATAACTCCTTAAGTTTTTGTTTTTATACTTACTCAATCAAGGGACTTACTAATCCCTAATTCCTAATTACTAATTCTTGCTCTTACGCGTGACCAATCGATTCAATCATCGTCATCCAATGGATGACAGCCTTGCGCGTCGCGTCGCGGACGAACTTATCCAATTTGCCGGGATCGTACTCGTCGCGGTGCGCGGAGATGTATTCAAACTCCGCGTCAATCAACGTGCGCTTTAACTCGGTGGAGACGTTGAACTTCGCGCCGCCCGCCGCGAGCAATTTCTTGATGGTCTCTTCGGGCAGACCGGTTCCGCCGTGAACGACGAGCGGAGTCTTAATGCCGTTGCCGTTCAACATCTTGTTGATGGTCGCCATGCGCTCGGCGTCAATCTTCGGATTTTTGGTTTTGTACACGCCATGCGCGGTGCCGATGGCGGGCGCAAAGATGTCAATGCCGGTGCGTTCGCAGAATTCCACAGACTGTTGCGGATTCGCCAATTGCGCTTCGTCTTCCGAAACCTTGATTTGGTCTTCCACGCCGCTGACGGTGCCCAACTCGCCTTCGACTGAGATGCCGCCGATCTTGTGGCAGTAATCCGCGACTTCTTTTGTCTGGCGGATATTCTCGTCGTAGGGTTTCTTGGACGCGTCAATCATGATGTTGGTGTAGCCCGCGTCCGCGCACTTCTTGCAATAATCAATATCTGTGCAGTGATCGAGATGCAAGCAGACAGGCACGGGCGCGGACGAAGCGAGCGTGCGATAGATGGACACCATCATATCGGTTCCCAAAAATTGAGAAGGCTTGACGGAGGTTTGCACGATCACAGGCGACTTGGTTTCAATTGCCGCGTCAATCACCGCTTCAAATTGAACCAGACTTGTGACATTGAACGCGCCGACGGCATACTTGCCTTTGAGCGCCTTAACCATGATTTCTTTTGCGTTTACGATAGACATTTTATTCTCCTTATGTGCAAATTATGAATTCAAAATTATGAATTATGAAGAGTGCAATTTCATAATTCATAATTCATATTTCCTACTTGGATTTCTTCCCCGCGTCCTTCAACCATTGTTCCCAGCGGAAGTCGGTCATGCGCTGGCGCAAACGCCCGAACCAAAGATCGGCGTAGCCTTGAAAGTCTTCTTCCAATTTCGAGATGCCCGTTTGTGTCGTTCCCCACATCGCTTCGTGCAACTCGGACATGGGCCACATCAAACGCAGACGCGCATGTTGCTTATCGGTCACTTCGCCAAAATACTCGTAGAGGAAGTTATCTATCTGTTCTTCGCTCAGCCGATGATGATGCGAGAAGTTGGCAAGGTCAAAGAAAATATCGCCCATGCCCGCGTATTCCCAATCCAGCAAACGCACTTCGCCGATCTCGCCGGCGACGTCTTCTTCAAGCCAGTTGAGATTCAACAGATCGTCATGGCAGGGCGTGGGAGTGTAGGGGTCTTTTGCCAAAGCCTTTTTAACTTCGTTTGTCTTCTGCATGATCCAATCAAAATCGGAGGGAAACTTTGCGCCGTTGGATTTTGAAATTTTGGTCAGCATCTCCACGCGACGAAAGACATTGAACTCGCCTTTCAATTCCGGTCCGCGGCGGTGGAACAACCTGATTTTGTTTGCGACGCGCGCGAGATAACTGGGCTTGACAATATCTTCGGGCATGATGCGCTTGCCAGTGATGAAGCGCGTGACGATATATCCTTCAGGCTCGATGAAATAAACGACTTCCGGCGCAATGCCCATCTCGCCTGCGGCTTTGTTTGCCGCGTACTCCACATCGCGTTTAATGCCGAGCTGATCTGTGCCTTCGCCCGCGAGACGAATCACATACGATCTTCCGTCAACATCAACCCTGAAGTTCATGTTGGTGATGCCGCCGCTGAGCGCAGTCTTCTTTATGTTTTTCGAACCCGCCAAAAACGGCACTTTCGCGATGGCTTTATCAATTGCTAACGTCATGGACATATTATCCTTCCTTTGGCTTGGATTTTT
>JAVHOY010000355.1:0-2467 GCA_036170295.1 bacterium | reverse complement strand
CTTTATCAATTGCTAACGTCATGGACATATTATCCTTCCTTTGGCTTGGATTTTTATAGACTTCATAAGTTTTCACAACTTAGAAATCTGGATTGCCGAGAAATCGCCCTCATCCCCAGCCCTTCCCCCGAAGGGGAAGGGAGTCTGAGTCCCCTCTCCCTTTGGGAGAGGGCTAGGGTGAGGGAGTTTCTTATGCCTTGATTCTTTCGCCTTTCGCATCCCACAGCGCGGATTGAGTCACCTCCGCGCCAATCATCTCGCCGAAACATTCGACGATTAACTTCGTTCCCGCCTTTGCAAATTCCATCGGCAGATAAGCATACGCGATGGATTTCTTGACCGAATATCCGAATCCGCCCGAAGCGATCCAGCCCACGATTTTATCGTTGACGCGAATCGGCTCTTTGCCCATGACGATGGTTCTGTCGTCATCCAAAGTGAGCGTGCAAAGTTTGCGCTGAATGCCTTCCGCTTTTTGTTTGACCAGCGCGTCCTTGCCGATGAAATTTTTCTTATCCAGTTTTACCGCGAAGCCGAGACCCGCTTCATACGGAGTGTAATCGGGAGAAATTTCTCCGCTCCAATAGCGATAACCCTTTTCGAGCCGCAAAGTATCTATGGCTTTGTATCCGCCCGCCACCATGCCTTCGGGTTCGCCGGCTTTCCAGAGCGTATCCCATAAGCGCAGACCGTATTCCATCGGACAATAAAATTCCCAGCCGAGTTCGCCGACGTAGGTCACGCGCGAAGCCAAAACAGGAACATCGCCCACGTTGATTCGTTTCGCGGTCAGATATGGGAATCCCGCGTTGGATACGTCATCGCTGGTTACTTTTTCTAAAATCTTGCGCGCCTTCGGTCCCCATAATCCAAGACAAGCGTAATTCGAGCCGACGTCTTCAATGGAAACAGAACCGTCGTCGGGCAAGTTGAGCGAAAGCCACGACATATCATGTTGACCAAACGCGGTGCCGGTGACGATGAAGAAGCGATCCTCCGCGAGTCGCGTGACGGTGAAATCACATTCAATGCCGCCGCGTTTATTGAGCGCTTGAGTGTAAGTAATCGCGCCGATGGGTTGATCCATTTCGTTGGCGCAAACTGTGTTGAGGAAGTCCAGCGCGCCCGCGCCGCGTACTTCAAATTTGTTGAATGAAGTCTCGTCGAAGAGTCCCGCGTTTTCGCGCGTCATCAAATGTTCGTGACCAATCGCGCGACTCCAATTGTGACGCGTCCAGCCTTTGGGTTCGTGACCATGCGTCGCCAATTCTTCATACGGCTTGAACCAGTTCGGGCGTTCCCAGCCCATTTTTTCGCCGAAGACGCAGCCAAGATCGCGCAAGCGGAAATATGTGGGCGAGGTGCGAACATTGCGCCGCGACATTCTCTCTTCGCCGGGATAATGAATATCATAATATTGAGTGTACGTCTCAAGTGTGCGCGCCGCGACGTAATCCAGATTGTTGTAGTTTGGACCAAAGCGGCGCACATCGAGTCGCCACACATCCCATTCGGGATGTCCGTCCACGATCCATTCCGCCATCGCCTTGCCGATTCCGCCCGCGCCCGCGAGTCCATGCGCGCAGAAAGCGCACGCCACCCAAAATCCTTTGACGGTTGTGGGTCCCAGCAAAAATTCGCCGTCGGGCGTAAAGCCTTCGGGACCATTCAAGAGTTTGATAACTTCCGCATGTTCAACCGCAGGCACACGCTTGATAGAATTTTCCATCAACGGAGTGAAACGTTCCCAATCGGGCGGGAGCAATTGAAATTTGAAATCCTTCGGGATGCCCTTCATGCCAAAGGTCGCGGGCTGACGCTCGTATCCGCCTGTGATGAGTCCGCCGACTTCTTCGCGCCAATAAACCAAAAGGTCAGGGTCGCGCAAATTTGGGAATTTATTTGTCACGCCTTCGATGGGTTTGGTCATAATGTAAAGATGCGCCATCGGGATCACGGGCAGACTCAGCCCGACCATTTTTCCGATCTCGCGTCCCCACATACCCGAAGCGTTAACGACCACTTCAGTTTTGATCGTGCCTTTATCCGTCACAACTTCGTGGACTTTTCCATTCTTCAAATGGATGGCTGTGACCGTTGTGTTGGTGAAAATTTTCGCGCCGCGATTCTTCGCGCCGATGGCGAGCGCGTTGGTTAAACCCGTCGGGTCAATGCTGCCGTCGTTGGGAGTGTACGCCGCGCCTAATACGCCGGTGATGTCCATTAGCGGGAACATATCATGCGCTTCTTTGGCGCTGACTAATTCCATTGGCACGCCGAAGGAACGCGCCAAACCTACAAGACGTTTGTTTTCTTCCATTCTTTCGGCGGAACATGCCAGCCGCAACCCGCCGACTTCGCGCCACGAAGTATCTTGTCCCGTTTCGGCTTTGAGGCTGCGATACAAGTCTGTGCTGTAGTGCATCATGCGCGTGAGGTTTGCGTCCGAGCGCATTTGTCCCACCAG
>JAVHOY010000354.1:19668-23552 GCA_036170295.1 bacterium | reverse complement strand
CGAGCATTCTCGGCGAGAACTGGTCGCACGACGTCAAATTCCCGACTAAACGCGAAGACGAAACGCCGCGCGAAGGGCTACTCTCCGCGCTGACTCAAGTGGCGCCAGAACGATTCCCCAAGGTTGCCATTGTGGAAGATACCGTCGAAGCGCGCCGACTCATCCGCCGAATTTTGCAATCGCAAGGAAACTTCACCATCCTTGAAGCGAGCAACGGGCGCGAAGGACTCGAATTGGTGCAGCGCGAATTGCCCGACCTCGTCATCCTTGATTTGATGATGCCAGAAATGGACGGGTTCGCGGTCATTGAAGCGTTGCGCGCAAAACCAGAGACCGCTACGATCCCAGTCATTGTGGCGACGGCCAAAGAACTCACTCCCGATGAAAAGAACAGACTCGGGGGGCAAATACAATCTTTAATGCAAAAAGGCGATTTCCTCAACGACGAATTCCTTGAAGAAGTAAAATCGCTCATCAAATAACGGATTCTTTTCACTTGGCATAAAGGCTGGTCACTTTGCAAAAAAAACAAACCGCTGGAATTTTAGCGGCTTTTAGTTCGGCGTTTTTTCTCGGACTGGCTCCCGTCTTTGGCAAACTTGCCATCAATCAGGGGTTTACGCCTTTCGCAGTTGTCGCGCTACGCACAAGCGGAGCCGCCATCATTTTGTTAATCGTCATTTTATTGTTCTATCGTCAATTTCTATATATTTTTCCCGTCGGTTTAGCGGGATGTATGCTGGCAGGCGCAATCAACGGACTTGGATCGCTGCTGTATTATCTTGCGCTAGGAAGACTCAACGCAAGCGTAGGGCAATTGCTGTATTCGCTTTATCCATTCTTTGTGGCGCTCTGGCTAATGCTCGACCATCAATCTCCCAGTCGGCTTACATTTATTCGCATCGGACTTGCCACGATTGCCGTGCTTTTATTGACCAGCATTCCCGAACGTTCTGCGGATCCCATCGGCGTGCTGATGATGCTTGGCGCCGCGATCTTATATGCCATGCACCTGCCCATCAATCAGCGCGTGCTGTTTGAAGCGCCCGCCCCAACCGTCGCTTTGTATACGCTGCTGGCTATGAGCGCAGTAGTTGTCCCCGCCTATTTTTTGTTCGACAGACAATTTCCCGCGACAAACGTTCCGTGGCTGCCTGTTGCGGGACTCACGCTTGTCACGGTCTTCTCGCGCATCGCGCTGTTTCTCGGCGTGAAAAAAATCGGCGGGATGCAAACCGCATTGCTGGGTCTTGGCGAACTTTTAATTGCAATCGTGTTCAGTAATATCTGGCTCGGAGAAAATTTAAGCCTGTTGCAATGGATCGGCGCCCTCGCGCTGGCGATGAGTTTAATTTTGGTAATGCTTGAAAGTCCCACGTTGCCGGCTCACAGCGGAAAGACCGGCTGGCTTTCATGGATCCGCGCGCCGGGATTGCCGAAAGATATTTTTGGACCTTATGAATAACAAAACGTCCCGAAGGTTTTTACTCAAACCTTCGGGACGTTTTCTATTTGATGGACGGTTATTTATCCACTTCGTATAAATAGCCCGTGCCGCGCACGCTGACCACGCGCTCGGATAACGCGGGAAATTTTTCCAGTTTGTGCCGCAGTCGGCTGACGAGCGGACGTAAAATTTCGGGGGCTTCGCGTTGCGTGGTATCGTATCCTTGCACAAGCAGAACCAATTCGCGGTGCGAAAAGACCTTGCCTTCGTTCTCCATCAAAATACGCAACAACCTGCCTTCAGCGGGCGTGAGATGTTCAATCTTGCTTTTATGTTTAATTTGACGGCGCGATAGATCGACATGTGTGCCGTCTTTCAAGTCAAAGACAACAATGGCTTCATCCACCACATCGTTTGTAACGGCGTTGCTGATGCGCGACTTGCTCGAACGACGCGCTAACCCTTTCTTCACGCTGGCGATAATCTGCGCGGGAGAAGCGGGTTTGGTTAAGTAATCATGGATTCGCAAACGTAAAGCCTGCACCGCCGATTCGGTGGAACTAAACGCGGTGAGCAAAATCACTTCGGTTTCAGGGGAAATTTGATTGACGACTTGAATCACTTCCAACCCATCCATGCCGGGCATTCGCAAATCCACGATCATCAAATCAATGGGATACATGCGGATATGCTCCACTGCCGCCTGTCCATTGGGCGCGGACGCGACGTTGTAGCCTTCCAGTTTGAGAATGTCGGAAAGAGATTGACGCGCAACAGGTTCGTCGTCAACAACAAGAAGATTTAATTTCATCATTTTCCTCCAAAAGGCATAAAGATACGGAAACATGCGCCGGGCGCGCGGTCTGCGAGCAATTCAAGCGAACCGCCGTGCGCGGCAATTATATTGTAACTCACCGTCAGCCCCAAGCCTGTGCCGCCTTCTTTAGAACTGAAAAACGGCTCAAAAATATTGGGTTGAAATTTTTTAGGAACTCCGTCGCCGCTGTCGTGGAAGACGATTTCGACTCCGTCTTTAAGCGCGCGCGAGGCAATCTTCAGAACGCCTCCTGCGGGCATAGCGTCCATTGCGTTCAAAATTAAGTTAATGAATACCTGCTGAATTTGACTCCCAACCGCCATGATGGGCGGAATGTTCCCAATAAAATCAATCACCACAGTAACGTTATTTTCTTTCAATTGTTTCGACGTTAAGTTCAAGATGTATTGCAGCATATCGGCGATGTTTACTTTTTCAAGCGCGGTCGCGCCGGGGCGATAAAAGTCCAACATGCGGCGAACCGTCAACGACAAGCGCTCCACTTCGGCGCAGGCAAGCTCGAAATATTCTTTGCGTTTTTCTGCGGGAACGTCTTCGCGCCCGGCAAGATGCAAACAGTTTTGCACCGATTGCAAGGGATTGTTGACCTCATGCGCGATGGAGGCGCTTAAGCGTCCAGCCGCCGCCATCTTTTCGGCTTGCAGCAAAGCCTTTTGCGATTCTTCGATTTTGCGAACGTAAGCCAATTGCTCGGCGTATAAGCGCGAATTTTCCAATGCGGCGGCGGCTTGACGCGCGAGGATTTGGAACATCTCGAAGTCTGATTCGTGAAAGGGCGCTTCGCTGGATTCGCGCGCGGCATAGAGGAGCATTCGCAAATTCGGGCGCAGAATCGGAACAAGGATAGCGGCGCTCAACTTGAGGGCGGAAAGAAGCGATTTCAAAATCGGGTCGCCGGGTCCGTTGACGTTGATCATCATCGGCGAGAGAGAACTATTCGCGCGCGCGATCAAATCCAAATGTTCCAGCGAAAGCGCCGAGCCGCGCGAAGTCAATAACGAAAATTGATTCGTCTCCGCGTGTTGTTGATAACACGCGGCGCGCGAGACGCGCAAATGTCCGCAAACGGCGGCGACGATGAGATCCAGCAGCGGCTCGCGGCGCGTTTCAGAAAGCAAAGATTCGGTGACAGAAAAAAGCGGGCGCAGCGCTTGCGTGCGGGCGGCGTCGCGTTTCTGTTGGCTGTCGGCAAAGGCAAGTTTGACCGCATCTATTAGATCGCTGCCTTGCCCAAACGGTTTGAGGATGAGTCCATCCACGCCTTGACGCAGCGCGCGAATAGCGGTCTCAACTGTGCCATGTCCCGTCATAATTAATATCGCCGCGTCGGGTTGAAGTCGCTGCGCGTGTTGAATCACTTCAAAGCCGTCCACTTCGGGCATACGAATATCCACCAGCAACAAATCAATTTTATTTTCCTTAAGGAATTCAATCGCCGCGCGCGGATCGGTTTGGGTCTCCACTTTATAACCGGCGCGCATGAGCAAGCGCTTGCACAAGAGCGCAATGCCGGACTCGTCGTCTACAACAAATACAAAGGGTGTTTCCATGAATGTTCTCTTGACTTTTGTCATTGCGAGGGCGTTAGCCCGAAGCAAT
>JAVHOY010000354.1:5646-19568 GCA_036170295.1 bacterium | reverse complement strand
TTCCATGAATGTTCTCTTGACTTTTGTCATTGCGAGGGCGTTAGCCCGAAGCAATCTCCAACTTCACATGAGATTGCTTCGCCAAAGAGCGGCTCGCAATGACAGGATTTTTTACATCGGCAGCCAAACCGAAAAGATAGAGCCATTGTTCGGCTCGCTGGATATTTCAATTGTACCGCCGTGATCGGTGACAATGCCATAGGTGACGGAAAGCCCCAGCCCTGTGCCGCCGCTGTTGCCTTTGGTGGTGAAGAAGGGTTCAAAGACGCGCTCTTGATTTGCGGGCGTAATGCCCACGCCGCTGTCTTTGACGGACATAACAACCCAATCATGGTCGTCGCGTTTAGCGCCGCATGTAGAAACAAGCAGTTCGCCGCCGTTGGGCATGGCTTGCAAGGCGTTATGAATCAAGTTCAATAGAACTTGTTTCATTTGATTCGAGTCAATGGATACCCACGCTAATTGCGCATCCAGTTCGAGGCTCAACTTTACGCCGTTGGTTTTGATGAGGTGATTGGTCAGCGCGATCACGTCGTTGACGACTTCGTTCAAATCGGCGCGCGCGCGGGCGCGTTCGCCTTGCCGCGAAAAATCTAACAAACGTCGCACCACTCCGCTGGCGCGGCGCGATTCGCGCAAGACCATTTCCAATTCTTCGCGATACGGGGAAGTTTGATCCAACTCATTGAAGATCAATTCGGAAAAACCGATCACGGTGGTAAGCGGGTTATTTAATTCGTGCGCGATGCCCGCCGCCATTTCTCCGACTGCGGCAAGTTTGGCGGCTTGGATCAGGCGATTTTCTGCGGAGCGCTGCGCTTCCATGCGCGCGTTTAATTCAATTTCAGCGGCGCGCAATTGACTGACGGTCTCTTGTAATTTTTGATATTGATTCGCGTTTGAAATCACGGAAGAAAGAATGCCCGCCAATGATTCCATCGCGAGCAAATCGTTATACGCGAAGGCGTTGACCTCGCGGCTTTCCACGTCAATGATGCCGAGAATCTCGCCGTCTTTCAATGCGACGCAAATCTCAGAACGCGCTTCCCAACCTTTGACGGGTTTATATAATTTGTCCTGCCGCGTGTCGTTGATCAAAACGCTCTCGCCCGTTTGCGAGACTTTGCCCGTGACTCCCTCGCTGCGGATGAACTCTCCGCCTGCCAGAGATTTCTGCACAACTTCGGCGTGCGCGCCGCCGATGCCTTGAATGGAAAAATCGCCCGCGTCATCCTTCAACAAAATCACGGCAAGTTCGTATTTGAAATAACGCGCCACCAAATCGGCGGTGATATAAGCGACTTCTTTTTTATCGTTCAGCCCGATGACCTGCTGCACCACTTCATGGATGAGTCCCAAGCTGCGCGCGCGTCCTTCCGCTTCTTCGCGCAAGCGCGTATATTCGATCAACCCCGCGAGATGGCTGGTGATGACGACCATGAGATGTTCGTCGTATTGACTGAAGGCTTCGGCGCGTAAATTCTCGATGATCAATACGCCAATTGCCTGACCGCGATATTTAAGCGGGACGATCAACAACGAACGCGCGCCTTTATGAATGGGAACGAAGCCCTCCTTCAAAGTATCCACCACGCGGCGCACATGTCCATTTTTTAACACAGGCTCAATTGAATGTCCGGCAAGCGAAACGTTAAGGACGTTCATCTTGCCTTCCAACATGCGATAGTCGCGCAAGATGCGCCCGTCGCTGGAACGCAGGAACAGCGCAATCAATTCGGTGTTGAACGCGCGCGACAGCAGCCCAAACATACGCCGCGCAATTTGATCCAAATTTTGCGCGGATGAAATCGTGAGAACAAAGTCGTTCAGCAAGCCAAGTCGCCTGAGGTGAGCAGCCATCTCTGAAAAAGTAATGAGAATTTCAATGGAAGGCGAAACGCGCGCGGATAAATCGCGCAGTTGTCCCAGCTCGGCGCGGGAAAATTCCTTCTGCCGCCAAATGGCGACAACTCCGATTAAGCGTTGTCCGATCACAAGCGGCAAGCAAACCCAAACGTGATTTGATTTGAGCGCGCCGTGCGGAAGGTTATCCCAATTGGGTTGCCCGCGCGTGATGACCACTTCGGCAAGCGAACGATTCACGCGGCGCAGAATTGGGCTTGAGTCGATCAGCAGCGAAACGCCTTTAGCGCTCGCGTCGTTCCACTCAGCTTGAATATCAAGCGATTCGCCGCGACGAATGGCAATCCACGCGCCATCGCAATTTACAGACTGCGCGAAGGTGTTGAGTATTTTTTCAATCGCCAGAGGAAGATCGGTTGCAAGACCCGATTGTAAGTCGGGCAGGAAGGGCTGATTCGGCGCGACGGATTTCCCCGATAAAAGCGACGCGGTTAATTTCCAAACGCGCTGGGCGCTGACAGTTTGTTTATCCGCGCCGATCAAAAGCGCTTGCGACGCGCCTGCAATGGGAAAAACATAAAATCGTTTTGCGTTGAGATTGACGTCGTTTGGCAGAGACCTTGAACGCGCATATCCCCCGCTGAGCGCGCCGCACAACCATGCGTCAATGGACGATCTCGCCAATAGCGACGCCAACTCATTCTGCGCGGAGCGGCTCAAACGATACGAAGCATGGAGAAGCCACGCGCCGCCGACGCGCTCCGCAAGCGCCGCCCACACAGATTCGGAAAGTTGCGCGGCGTCTTTGAGTTGGGTTTCGATGCTGGTTTCGGTTTGCATGAATAAGAGAATTATACACTTATCCCAAAACGGTTGATGTTGTTCTTACACGAGCCAGCGCTTTTCATTGTGAAAACCTTTATCCACAGATGATGCGGATTTCCGCCGATTTTTCCCTCTTATCTGTGTAATCTGTAAAATCTGTGGATCAACAAAAAACTCATATTGAGAAGCGCTGACAAAGGATTGACAATCAAACTTCCGCGCGTATAATCTCATTAAACATAAAAACCAGCGCGAAGACAAGTAATTCGGCAACTGTTCAGAGAGTCGTCGCTCAGTGCGAGACGACCAGCCAACGAATGAAATCCCCTTCGCCAGAGTTATTCTCGTAGGAGCAAATCAGGCTTCAGTTTGATCGGCTGTAAGAGAATCGGGCAGTACCCGTTACAGTACATCCGAGATTGCCCTCGCCCCAGAGAGGGGAGAAGAGCAATGAAAGCAGGTGGCACCACGAACGCCCCTTCGTCCTGCAAACGGATGAGGGGCGTATTTTATTAATGCACCTGAGTATGTCACCCTGAGCGCAGCGAAGGGTCTCTGAGATAATCGTAGAGTTTCTTCGCTACGCTCAGAACGACATTACGCAGGGCGATACACACGGAGGCGTTACCATGTTAGATATGAATTTAATTCGCGAGAAGCCCGACGTCGTTCGCAAGGCGCTGCGAGATCGACAGGATAACCCCGCGCCCGTTGATTCAATTTTGGCGTTGGATGAAAAGCGCCGCGCATTGCTTTCACAAGCGGAAACGCTCAAAGCCGAGCGCAACGCGGTCTCAAAAGAGATCAGCAAAATAAAAGACGCGGCGGAGCGTCAATCTAAGATTGAAGCGATGCGCGCGGTGGGCGATCAAATTGCGGCGCTGGATAAAAATATCGCGCAGGTTGAATCTGAATTGAACGCGCTCGCGTCCGCGCTGCCCAACATCCCCGATGAACGCGTTCCGTATGGCAAAGACGACAGCGAAAATATCGTCATCAAAACCGTAGGACAGCCGCGACCATTTGATTTCGCGCCGAAGGCTCACTGGGATTTAGGTCCCGCGCTGGGCATCCTTGATTTTGAACGCGGCGCAAAATTAACGGGTTCGCGTTTTTACGTTTTGCAAGGCGCGGGCGCAAGATTGCAACGCGCATTGATCGCGTGGATGCTCGACCTGCATATTCGACAAGGCTATCAAGAAGAATATTTGCCGTTCATGGTAAAAGGCGCGGTTGTATATGGCGCGGGTCAATTGCCGAAGTTTGCCGATAATTTGTATAAAGATCACGAAGAAGATTATTACTTCGTGCCGACCGCCGAAGTCCCGCTGACGGGTTTGCACATGGATGAAATTCTCGATGAAGTGGAATTGCCGCGATCCTACACGGCGTACACGCCATGCTTCCGCCGCGAAAAGATGAGCGCGGGACGCGACGTGCGCGGCATCAAACGCGGACATCAATTCGATAAAGTCGAAATGTACGCCTATTGCAAGCCTGAAGACGCGGAAGAGTTGCATCAAAAAATGTTGCGCGACGCGGAAGAGACTTGCGCGGCGCTGGGAGTTCCGTATCGCGTAAAACTATTATGCACCGGCGATCTCGGTTTCGGCGCGGCGCTGACCTACGACCTCGAACTGTGGGCGCCGGGCTGCGACGAATGGCTCGAAGTCTCGTCCATTTCCAACGTGACTGATTTTCAGTCGCGCCGCGCAAATATCAAATACCGTCCCGAAGATGGCGGCAAAGCAAAACTTCTGAACACGCTCAACGGCTCTGGCTTGGGTCTTCCGCGCACACTGATCGCCGTCATGGAAAATTATCAGCAAGCCGATGGTTCGATCGTTGTGCCTGAAGTATTGCGTCCATGGATGGGCGGAATTGACGTGATAAAGTAGCGCAGGCTTAAGCCTGTCCTACAAAAGGATTCGCATTGGAATTTTTCGCGCAAACGCTTTTGAACGCGCTCACCTTCCTTGTCTTGCTGACAGGTTTGTTCGGGTTGATTATTCCCGTGTTTCCCGGCATCACCGTGATGTGGCTGGGAACATTGGTCTATGCCATTCTACAATTTATCAACGGAAACATGACTTGGGTGGGTTGGCTGCTTTTTGTAGTCATCACATTGTTGATGATCGGCGGCAATGTTGTAGATAACATCATCATCGCCAGACACATGCTTGATAAGGATGTGCCGTGGAGTTCAATCATCTTTTCTTTCGCGGCGGGAATCATTGCCAGTATATTTCTCACGCCGTTGATCGGCATCGTCGCGTCGCCTGTGGGATTGTTCCTCGCCGAGTGGGCGCGGAAGAAAGATAAGCGCATCGCTTTTGATAACGCCAAAGCCTGGCTGACAGGCTGGGGCTGGTCGCTTTTAGCAAGGTTTGGAATTGGAGTCGCGATGATTTTATTTTGGGGGTTATGGGCATGGGTCGGTTAAATAAAAAAATGGATTTGGCAAAAACGCCAAATCCATTTTTTATATTCTCTAAAATGATATTTGCTTGCTCAACAGCGCCGTCAACAACTTGACCGAATTTTTCAAATCGCGATAATCCACCATCTCTGAAGCGGAGTGAACGTAACGCACGGGAATAGATACCGCGCCCGCAATGACTCCGACGCGAGAGATTTGAATCTGCGACGCGTCTGTGCCGCCGATCAACAACACTTCGCGCTGATACGGAATCTTCGCTTTCTCTGCGGTTTGAATCATCCACGTTACCATGCGCGGATCGGCGAGCATACCCAAATCGCGGATTTTGACGCACGGTCCCTTGCCAAGATCCATAACCATTTTCAGCGACGCGGGCGTATCGCCTGTGGGAGTGACGTCCACTGCAATGCCGAGATCGGGTTCAATGCCATACGCGGCGGCGCCTGCGCCATGCGAACCGACTTCCTCTTGCGTGGTGAAAACAAAATACAAATCATTCTGCGTGGATTTAATTCCGCGCAAGGTTTCGATGAGAACCGCCACGCCCGCGCGATCATCCAGAGACTTGGCGGCGATGCGATCGCCCATTTCTGTAAACGCCTGCTCGAAGACCGCCACGTCGCCAACATTGACGGGACAATCCGCTTTGCTGGTTGCGCCCACGTCAATATACATTTTGTTGATCGGCAGCAAGTCATTGATTTGCTCCAAGCGATCATATCCCACCACGCCTTTGGCGCCGTTCAAAAAACGAACGCGCGCGCCGAGCGTGTATCTGCCAAACACGCCGCCGATATTGGTAAAGCGCACGAATCCATTTTTATCAACGTGACTCGCAATCACGCCGATCTCGTCCATGTGCGCCGCGAGCATAATCTTCTTCGGATTCTTCGCGCCCCTCACGGGTTTCTTGCGCGCGATGAGATTTCCCAACGCATCTACGCGGACTTCATCCGCGAGCGGCTTGACTTCCTTCAAAATTAAATCGCGAACCGCGTCTTCATATCCTGAAGGTCCAAAAGTTTCTGTGAGCGTTTTGAGTAATTGTTTCATCATTTATCCTTCAACCTTAAACTTTTCGCCCGCGCCATAACTCTTACTTCCATCTTTCGTAAACACATGCGCTTCGGCGTATCCCATGACAGTCCATGCTTCATTCAACTTGCCAATGATGGCGGTGTTCTCGTCAATGCCAATCATCGTCTCGCCGTCTTTCAGGCGTTTGCTCAGCGTGGAAACGAGCGGCTTGCCAAATAGCGGAATCGCGTCAAAGTGCGGCATGACGAAAGCAAACGGGACAAGTCCAAACGTGGGAATGGAGCGCATGCCCAACGCGCGGAAATCGGGAATCTCTTTGCCGAGAATCATCGCGCCCGCCGAGCAGCCCGCGTATGCCGCGCCGCGCTCCCATGCTTTTTGCGCCGCTTGCCACACGAGACTGTCTTTCATCGTTTGATACAAATAGCGCGGATCGCCTCCTGAGAAATAAATCAAGTCCGCTTCTTCGACAACCGTCGCGTGATTGAGATCATTCGCGGACGCAGAATCAATCACGGGCAAGGCTTGAACATCCGCGCCAAGTTTGGTGAAATGTTTCATGCCCATACTTGACCAGCGATTGACGCTCGCGTCGCCTTCGCGTCCCGCCGCAGTGGGCAGACAAACTACGCGCGGCTTGCGATCCGCGTCCGCGTTGCAATTCGCAAGCAGATACGAATCCACATGATCCATCACCGAAAGATATTCGCCAGAGCCAAGTAAAGCGATTAATCCATTCATGTTATTTTCACCAATTACCAAATTACTTACCTTTTTACCAACTCATGCGTCATATTCTGCAACGCCATATACAATAAATTCAACGTGTTCCTCCAATCCTCCACGCGCGAAACGCTGATGGGTGAATGAGTATAGCGATGCGGCACAGAGACCGAGACCACAGGCACACCTACCCGCGAACGTTGGATTGCGCCCGCGTCTGTTCCGCCTCCGCCGGGTTGACGGAATTGATGTTGAATTTTATTTTTCTCGGCAGTCTCTACAAGGAAACGCACAAGGCGCGGATCGTCTATCGTGGACGAGTTCGCCATATAAATTGCGGGACCAAATCCAAGTTGCGTGTTGTAAGCGTAATTTTCATCGCCGTCAAAATGCGGAAGATCGCGCGAGGGAGTCGAATCCACTGCGATGGCGAGATCGGGTTCAAAATAATGCGCCGCCACCTTCGCGCCGCGCAAGCCGACTTCTTCTTGAACGCTGAACGATAAACATAATTCAATATTCTTCGGCGCGTGTTTGAGCAACTCAATGAGAATCGCAACGCCGATACGATCGTCAATCGCCTTCGACATGATGGACGGACCCACGCGCTTGAATTTTGTCGCAAAGGTTGCGCGGTCGCCGACTTTTGCTTTGCCTTCGGGACCGAGATCAATTCGCAGCGCGTCAACATCAATGGCGTGTCCGCGTTCTTCAGACGTGGTCAAATGAACTGGCTTCGCGCCAATCACGCCAACGACATGATCCTTGCCGACGATGACTTGCTTGCCAACAAGATGCCGCTTATCAATTCCGCCGACGGTTTGAAATTGAAAGAAGCCGTCTTCTTCGTCGTTGACGATCATAAAACCGACTTCGTCCATGTGCGCGTCAAGCAACACGCGCAAAGGATTTTTGTTCGCGCTTTTTTTACGCACAAGCACGCTTCCCAGCGCGTCCACTTTGACTTCGTCGGCGTAGGGTTTTACTTCTTCCAACACCATGCGGCGCACTTCGCCCTCGTCGCCTGAAACGGACATTGCGTTGCATAATTTTTCGAGCAGTTTGAATTGCGGTTGACCGATGGATAACATAACTTTCCTTATGTATGTCATTGCGAGGGCGTTCTTGTTTTTTGCCCGAAGCAATCCCCAACTACGATGAGATTGCTTCGCTCCGCTCGCAATGACGATCTATTCCCAAGCAATTTGATTCATAAAATCAGCGTCCAGCGAAGCGACAAATTCAGCCAGCAAGCGCCCGGCGCGTTGAATGTCTTTCATCGAAACCAATTCAACCGGCGTGTGCATATATCTTTCAGGGATGCTGACCACCATCGTGGGAATCCCATCTGCGATGAGTTGCAGTCCGTCCGCGTCGGTGGCGGAATATTCGGGCATGGCTTCGTCCTTGAATGGAATCTCCATTCGTTCCGCAACTTCTTTGAAGCGCTGATGCAAAAACGGATGGACACTCGGACCCACGCCAAGCGTCACGCCCTTGCCAATTGCAAAAGCCTCATAACCGCTTGCGCCCGTTCCTTTGCCAAACGTCACATCCATAACAACAGCGATGGTCGGGCGAATTTGAAACGCGGAAGTCAACGCGCCCGCAGTCGTCACTTCCTCTTGAACTGAAGCCACCGCCCACACATCCCAAATGTGCGCTTTATTTTTTAATTCCTCAAGGCAGATGGTCAACGCCGCGACGGAGGCGCGATTATCCAACGTGTGACCGCTGATACATCCGCCTGCCATCTCAATGGGTTCTGTGCCGAATGAAACTCTATCCCCGATATTGACGCGCTTCTCGACTTCGCGCGGAGTGAATCCTGTTTCTATCAAAAGATGATTCAACCCGATTACGCCGCTGCCTTTGCCGTCGGGTAAAAGATTGGCGGGCGGCATGACGATTACGCCGTAAAGTTCTTCATTTGTTTTTGAGGCGTGGACAATGACCGGTGCGCCGGGCAACACGCGCACATCAATGCCGCCGACATGCGTGATGTGCAAAAACCCATCCACGATGCTTGAGACCATCAGCCCAATCGCGTCCATGTGGGTGGCGATCAAAACTGAAGGGCGCGAAAGTTTCGCGCCGCCGAGTCCGCGTTTGAATCCATGCACCGAGCCGAGTCGGCTGCGCGTGACTTCATCCGCCAGCGGAGTCCACTTGGCGGAAATAAGATCGGCGACGGGAGATTCAAATCCCGATAAGCCTGCAACGGAGATGATTGATTTTAGAAAAGGGAGAATATCGCTCATGGGTTTTCCTACCAAGCGACATAAATGTCGCGGTACGAGTTTATCCGCCAAACGCAGTTGGCGATGGAGACGGCGGCGTGGGTGTGTTGGACGGCGTGGGCGTATCAGACGGCGTGGCGGTGAAAGTCGGCGAAGGCGTAACGGATGGCGTCACCGTAAACGTATTCGTCGCTGTAAAAGTTGGCGTGGCGCTTGGCGTGAATGTGAATGTGGGCATGTCTGTGCTTGGCTGAAAAAATGTGGGCGTAAATGTTGTCGTCATCGTTGCGGTGGGCGTTTCGGTGACGGTGATGATGGGCGTGATTGTCCCCGTGACAATCAACGGAGTCACGCTCAACGTTGGGGTAAAGACTGTGCCTGTCGGCGTGATGGTCGGCGTTTCAGTTGCGACCACAGGATTGGGCGCAAAAGATAAAAAGATGAATCCGATGCAATAGCATGGGATCGTGGCAATGACGATGGCGACGAGCGTCATTCGCAAACGAGCGCGGGGCGTTTCGGATTCAAACATACTGCTTCGATTATAATCGAACCTAATGATTCCTCTCCATCTTCGCATCGCGGGTTTTCTGTCGTATTACGATCCCATTGAATTGGATTTTACTTCGTTCGATCTGGCTTGCATTTCGGGTCAGAACGGCGCGGGAAAATCTTCGCTGCTGGACGCAATGACATGGGCGTTGTTCGGCGAAGCGCGCGGCAAAAGCGCCGACGTGATCAACTTAAATCAAAACGTGAAAGCGGCGGAAGTGGCGTTGACGTTTGAATATGAAAGCAACGTCTTTCGCGTTCAGCGAACTTTGCCGCGCGGAAAAAGCACGACGCTCGAATTTCAAATCAAGTCCAATGAAAGTTGGCGACCGCTGACGGAAAAATCCACGAGCGCCACGCAGTCGCGCATCGAGCAAACGTTGCGCATGGATTACGAAACTTTCATCAACGCTTCTTTCTTTTTGCAGGGCAAAGCCGATCAATTTACGCAGAAGAAAGCCAGCGAACGCAAAACAATTTTGAGCGCCATTCTGGGTTTGGAAATTTGGGACGAATACAAAACCCGCGCCGCAGAAAAACGAAAATTAATCGAAAGCGACGTTCAAGAAATTGACGGGCGCGTGGCTGAGATTGACCTTGAACTCGGCGAAGAAGATTCGCGCAAGACGCGCCTTGCGGAACTCGAGACGACGCTAAAGCAATTATCGTCCGCGCGCGTCGCGCAGGAATCCGCGCTGGAAAATATCCGTAAGAACGCGGCGTTGATCAACGAGCAGCGCAAACTTGCCGAGACGTTGTCCGCGTCGTTGGAAAGATCGCGCATTGCGCTTGCGAATCTCGAAGCGCGTTTATCGGAAAAAGAATCGGAGCGCGACGCTTACGCCGATCTTGTGAGCCGCGCAAAGGAAATTGAATCGGCGTATAAAACTTGGCAAAAGACGCGCAAGGAATTGGAAGAACTGGATCAGGTCGCAAGTCAATTCCGCGAACATGACGAACGCCGTCAGCCGTTGTTGCGCGAGATTGAAGTGGAGCGGGCAAAGTTAGAGCAGGAGTTTGCCGCGCTGAGCGAGCAGTTGTCAGTGATCAGCGAGCAGTTATTGGTAATTAGTAATTTGGAAGAACAAGTTGACGCGGCGCAAAAATCTTTGCTGGAAGTTGAAGCGAAGATTAAGGAGCGCGGAGAATTGGAAAGCGAACGCAATTCGGCGCGCGAAAATTTATCGGCGTTGAAGGTTTCAAATGAAGCGCTCAAAAAAGAAATGGACGAGATCAAGAAACGCATTGTCGCGCTGGAAGAAACGCACGGAGCCACCTGCCCCGTGTGCGGACAGGAATTAACGGAAAGTCACCGTCAATCTACGCTGGATGAATTGAATAAAGCAGGAAAACTAAAAGGCGATCAATTCCGCGCAAATAAAAAAGAAATAGAAGCCGCTGAAAAACAAATTACAAGTTACGAGTTACGGGTTACAAAGTTGTCAAATGTCGAAAATGAACGCGTCAAGTATTCCAACATTATTTCGCAGTTGACCGAGCGCATTGAGACGCTTCACGCCGCTGAAAAGGAATGGAATAAAATTGGCAAGAAGCGTTTAGCCGAAGTCACAAAGATTTTGGAAAAAGAATCTTTTGCGGCGGATGCGCGCAAGCAACTTGCTAAATTGGATAAAGAACTTAACAAACTCGGTTACGACGCATCCGCGCATGACGCGAAACGCAAAGAGGAAATTGAATCGCGCAAGGCGGACGAAGAATATCGCAAGTTGGATAAAGCGCGAGAAGTCGTCAAGCAGATTGAAAGCGAGATTGAAAATTGGGAATTGGAAATTAAAAATCGGGAATCGGAAATTGGGAATTGGGAATTGGATTATGGTTTGGCGCAAAAGAGTTTGGAATTAGCCGAAGCGTCGTCTCCTGATGTAAATAAAGCGGAGCGCGAGTTGTTCGCGCTGCGCGAAGATGAAAATCGCGCGCGCGGTCAAGTCGGCGCGGCGCGTCAAAATGTGGATGTGCTGGCAACGCTCCGCGCGCGCGCGAAAGATTACGCCGATCAGCGCGAGGCATTAAATCAACAGATCATGCGTCACAAAACTTTGGAGCGCGCCTTTGGCAAAGACGGCGTCCCCGCGCTGTTGATCGAGCAAGCGCTTCCGCAAATCGAAAATAAAACCAACGAGTTATTGGAGCGATTAAGCGACGGGCAAATGTCTGTTCGCTTTGTGACGCAGGCGGAATATAAAGACAAGAAACGCGACGACTTGAAAGAAACGTTGGATATTCAAATCAGCGACGGGAGCGGAACGCGCGCTTACGAAATGTATTCGGGCGGCGAAGCGTTCCGCATCAACTTTGCGATTCGTTTGGCGCTTTCAGAAATTTTGGCGCAGAGAAAAGGCGCGCGTTTGCAAACGCTGGTCATTGACGAAGGCTTCGGCTCGCAAGACACGCAAGGCAGGCAGCGACTCATCGAGGCGATTAATTTGGTGCGGCATGACTTTGCCAAGATTTTGGTCATTACGCATTTGGAAGAACTCAAAGACGCGTTTTCTCACCGCATTGAAGTGGAGAAGACCGAGCGCGGCAGCGCGGTGAGGGTGGTGTAATTACCATTTACCAATCTTCAATTACCAATGATTTTGCTATAATCAAACCATCTCATCAAGGAGAATAAAAAATGCAAAGTTTTTCGCGCGGCTGGGATTTTCTTAAACAGGCATGGAGCATGGCGTTCAAAGATAAAGACCTGCTCAAGCCTTCAATCTATGCGCTCGTCGCTGGGTTCGTTGTTTCGGTCATCGGAATCATTCCGCTGGGAATTGCATATTTTATTTTTGGCAGCGACGGCGTCGGCGGGTTCATTCTCTTTATACTCGGCGGCGTTTTAGTATTCGCGCAATTTGTGGTGACTTATGTTTTCTCCGCGATGACCGTCTATCTCATTTACGGGTATCTCACCGAAGGCGACGGCAGAATGGACAAAGCCTGGGCAATCGTGCGCCGCGATTTTTTTGATATTTTAACATTAGCCGCAGCGTCAACTGCCGTCAATATGTTGCGCAGCGCGGCGCGGCGCAATAAAAAAAATACGCTTGCCGCAAACTTGATGCGCTCTGCGACGGGTCTGCTTGAAACGCTATGGACCGAAGCCGCGTATTTGATTCTGCCCGCCATGATCATTGACGACTTGAATTTACAAGACGGTTTGAAGCGCGTGGCAAAAATCGCCAAAGAAAATCTTTTGCTCATTGGCATCAGCACAGTCGGCGTGCGCGCAGTGACAGGTTTGATCGGCTTTGTATTCAGCGCCATCGGATTTGTCATCGCTTTCGCGGTTGGCTTTGGCGCAGTGTCGGCTGGCAGTACGGCGATTTCTATCATCGGCATAATCATCGCCGCGCTCATCTTCTTCCCCTTTGTGATGATCGCCAGCATTTTCAGTTCTTACACCAGCACCGCGTATCACACCTGCTTATATATTTGGGCGCGCGATGTGGAAAAAGCGCAAGCGGAAGGAAGTTCTGCTCGCGTCGTCGCGCCCGCTCCGTTAGCGGCTGTGTTGGGATAAAGGATTTTCATGCAACCTGAAGAGCCTCGCCGCGAAATGATTACATGGGATGAGATTGATCGTCTCATTGATTATTTGCTCCCGCAATTCAAACGCGAATTTACCGCGATGGTGATGATCACGCGCGGAGGAATTATTCCCGGCGGAATGCTTGCCGAAGCGATGGGCGTTACGCACATCCTCACCGCCGCAGTGGATTTCCCCGCGCAAATGAAAAACCGAAAATCTTCGCTGATGGCGTGGCCCGAGTTCATTCAATTTCCCGCAGAGGATAAACTGCGCGGACGCCCCACTTTGATTGTGGACGATGTTTGGGGTTCAGGGCGCACCATCGCGGCGGTTAAAAATCGCGTCTCTGCGGCAGGCGGATTCCCTGAGACCTGTGTGCTGCATTTCAATCCATATCGCAGTTTATTTGGCAGCGTCCGTCCCGATTATTACGCGGCGGTCACCGACGCTTATATTGTTTATCCTTGGGAAGTAGATCGCGGCGCCGACCAAGTTTTGCTTGGCGAGATTTAATCGTTCACTCATGTTGCCCAGACAAAAGACTTTCACCACAGAGAACACGGAGTCCACAGAGTTTTTAAAAGATTTTCTCCGTGATCTCTGTGCGCTCTGTGGTAAAACTGCGTAACATCAGTTATTCACTGAAACAGGAGTCGCCCCATGCGCGTTTGCGTTCTTTCCGATGAAAAAATCGAAGACTTTG
>JAVHOY010000354.1:3997-5546 GCA_036170295.1 bacterium | reverse complement strand
AGGAGTCGCCCCATGCGCGTTTGCGTTCTTTCCGATGAAAAAATCGAAGACTTTGATCCGTCGCCGTACCTTAAAGATTTTGATTGGCAAATGGTCACATTGACCGCGCCCGTGTTTGAGAAAATCCGCGCGCTTGCGAAAAAAAAAGAATTTGACGTGTTCTTAAATATTTGCGAAGGTTATGAATTTGAAGACGAGGAAGACGATCAAGTAGGCTATGCAGCCGTCGAAGTCGTGCAAGCTTTAGAAGCGCTCAACCTGCCTTTCACCGGCGCAGACTCGAATTGCTTTGACCCCACCCGCGAAGAAATGCAAGAGATCGCCGACGAGCATGGCGTTAACTTTGTAAAAGGCTATCATGTCGCCAATGTTCAAGAAGCGGAAGAACTTGTCAAGAATTTGCGCTACCCCATTATGGTTAAGCATCCCAAAAGTTACGGCAGCACCGGCATGATCAAAGAATCACGCGCCGATAATTTAGAACAAGTGAAAACTCAAGTAGCGCGAATCTGCGCTGAGTTTGGCGCGGCGCGCATGGAAGAATTTATTGTGGGCAAGGAATTTAACGTTCTCGTCGTAGACAACCCCGACGATTTGAATCAGCCTGTTGCGTATCCGCCCGCCGAGTTGATCTTTCCGCCCAACGAAGAATTTTGGCATGTGGATGTGAAGTGGCGCTACGACGTTCCCTTTGACTTCAAACAAGTGACCGACCCTGAAATGGTTGCGCGCCTGCATGATATTGCCAAGCGCATGTATCTTGCGATGGGTTGCGCGGGCTACGGTCGCTGCGATATTCGCATGAACAATAAAGGCGAGTTGTACATTTTGGAAATTAACCCCAACGGCGGAATTATGTTCAAGCCCGAAGAATACGGTCCCGCCGATTACATGATCTTATACGATAACGACGGCTACAAAGGATTCTTCAATCGCATTTTCCGCGCGGCGGAAGTAAGGCAGAAAATGCGATTGAGCAAAAAGTAAATTATTTTCTTCTCGGTCTCATCCACCTGCCGCCCATGAAAAGGGAAAGCAAAACAAAGACAACCGCCGCCCATGAAAAGGCGGCGATGTTTGTTATAAAACCAACGGAGAGGCTGATCATTCCCAATAAGAGAAATATGGCGGAGATATTGCGTTTATTTTTCAACATGAACTTCCGTAACAATGCGACATAAATGTCGCGATACTTTTATCTACGTTTTTTCTACCGTACAAACGCACAAAATCTTTTTTGGACGCTGAAAAACGCTGATTGCGCTGATAAAAAAATCTGTATTTTCTGCGTTCATCAGCGTCCCTACTTTAAACGTACGATAGAGAATCTACGCTTGAAGCGCAACGCCCAGCACCGCCATAAAATGCGCGGCGGCGGCAAGCAATACAAAGATGTGCCAGACTTCATGAAAGCCAAATACGCCCGGCACAAAATTGAATATTTTCGTAATGTAAACCACCGCGCCGAGCGTATAGATCACGCCGCCGACGATGAGCCAGGTCAAGACCCAAACGGGCAAGGCGGCAACCATCGGTCCCGCCGCGACGA
>JAVHOY010000354.1:0-3897 GCA_036170295.1 bacterium | reverse complement strand
GTGGCGCTGGCTGAAAATAAAAAGATCAGGCTCACGCCGTAAATGGCTAGCGAGATCACTTTGACGGGCGCGCCCCAACCGACGATGAGCAGGGCGATCAAACCAATCAGCGCCAATAACGCGCCGCCCCAATGCGTGAGGCTATTGACAGGTTCTCTAAGTTTTTTTAACATTTTTTCCTCTTTCTATGCCGCGACATTCATGTCGCTTTTTGCGCGATGACAACCAACAACGTCCCTGATTTTACTTCAATAATTTTCGTTTCGGTTTCAAAACCAGATTCGACAAACGGCTGTTTTATTTTTTCGATTATAGATTCCCGAAGCGCGGACGGAGTCTCGCCCGTGATGCGATACAACCAGCGCAGGATTTTACTCTGCGGGTACGCGACAGGCATGACCGCCAAACTGCCCCCGCTTTTCAAGCATCGCTTCACTTCAAACAAAGTTTGCAGATCAAAAATATATTCAGTGGGAAAGGTTGCGACGATGCTGTCAAACGAAGCGTTTGCAAACGGAAGATGTTGCGCCAACCCGCGCGCGAGTTGAGCGCCGCTACCGAGTCTGCGTTTGGCGAGTCGACTCATGTACGCTGATTCGTCCAGCGCAACAGAATCAAATTTGAGGCGCAGCAAGTCGCGCTGCAAGTAACCGGGACCATGTCCAAGTTCGAGGACGCGAGTCCCTTTGAGGTATGGAATCACTTCCACGATCCAGTAATTCCACTGTCCAAACGAAACGGTCGCGGCGACGAGATCGTACGCGAAGGCAAAGGGATGGTAAAGCAGGCGGAAGAAAATCCGCATGAAGTTGCGAATGAGCATGGATTAAAAAACAAGGGTTTGGCTCAAGCGCCAAACCCTTGTGACTTTCCTTTGCAATTACGCGGATGCGGATTCGCCGCCGTCTTTCTTAGTCTTGCTGCGGACAGCGTCAATGGCGCTTTTGCCGCGCTCGCGGACTTCGCCAGCAAACTGTTCGGCGCGGGCGCGGGCTTCTTTGCTGAGTTCCCCCGCGCGGGCGCGAGCGTCTTTGGCAAGTTCTTCAGCGCGGGCGCGAGCGTCTTGCGCGGCTTGTTCAGCGCGGGCATAGGCTTCCTCGGCAGTGACTTGCGCCTTATCGCGCAGTTCAATGGATTTATCTTTAATCAGGGCGCGGGTCTCTTCGCCAGTTTGCGGAGCAAAAAGTAAAGCGACGACTGCGCCAGTTAATCCGCCAACAACAAAGCCGACAAGGAAGGCTCCAAATTCATCACGATCAGACATAGTATTTTCTCCTTTGATAATTAGTTAGGTTTTTATTTACTTAGGCTTGATGCCCATTAATTCTAACATACGCTTCAAGCCCGCCAAGTAGCCGTTGAGTTTCACTACGGGTCCGAGAACTTCCTCGCCTAAAAATTCAATGGTGCCGCGCAAGGTGTTGACGGTTTCGCTAGTGGCGGCAAGGATGGGGCGCACTTCATTTTGCAAGAGGTTGATCAGGCTGGCAAGTTGAACGATCAATACGACGAGCGCGACGCCGATGACAAGCGTTTCAAGCGCGACAACAATAATGAACACGTCGCGGATTTTATCGGTGGGCGTGTTGGGTTGCATGAGCGCGACAATCGCCGCAACGAGCAACGCAAGGAAGACAACGATTCCCGCGATCACGCCGATCATTATTTTTTTCTGCCGGCGTTCCTGCTCGCGTAACTCTGCCTGTTGTTCAGGCGTGAGTTGAGGTTGGGGAGTTGGTTCGGGTTTTGGAAGTTCCATGCTTTCATTATACGGTAAATGGGATGAAATGTGTAAAGAAGGTTTGAAGGGGAAAAGTCAAAAGTCGAAGGTCAAAGGTTCAAGAAAAAAAGCAGGAGGAGTCTTACGGGTTTTTGAAATCCTTCCCCATTTTCCACGCATACGCAAATCTCCACAACGCCAAACCTTCAAGCGTTATTTTATCTATGTTCACATCGTACTCGCAGGTCATCATGGTTATAATTCCCTCATGGACTCATCTCTCACCCCCTTCTTCTCCCCTCGCGGAATTGTCGTCATCGGCGCATCCACCTCGCCTGAAAAACTTGGTTACGGCGTGGCGCGCAATTTGATTGCAAGCAAATATCAAGGCGCGATTCATTTCGTCAGCCAAAAAAGCGGAACGCTGTTCAATCGCCCAATCTATACGAACCTTAACGAAATTTCCGACCCCGTAGATTTAGCCATTCTCATCGTTCCCACGCAAGCCACGCCGCAAACAATTGAAGCCTGCGGATTGCGCGGAATCAAAGCGGCGGTGATTGTCTCGGCGGGCTTCCGCGAAGTGGGCGCGGAAGGCGCGGCGCTCGAACAGCAATGCGTGGAAGTCGCGCGAAAATATGGCGTGCGTTTGCTCGGTCCAAATTGCATCGGCACGCTCGATACGCATCTCCCGCTCGATACAACTTTTCTCCAGCCGCCCATGCCCGCGCAAGGCAGCATCGGCTTCATCTCCCATTCGGGCGCGTTCTGCGCCGCCATCATTGATTGGGCACGGATGCAGGGCTTTGGCTTTTCGCAAATTATCAGTTTGGGAAATCAAGCCGACGTGAATGAAACCGATGTCTTGCCTGAAGTTGCAAAAGATAAAAACACAAACGTCATCGTCATGTATATGGAAGGCGTTTCAGATGGTCAGCGCTTTGTTAAGGTTGCAAGCGAAGTCACAAAACACAAACCCGTTATCGCGCTGAAGGTCGGTCGCTTTGAAGCGGGACAAAAAGCCGCCGCGTCTCATACGGGAGCATTGGCAGGATCAGAATCTGCGTTTGATTCTGCTTTTGCAAAATCTGGAATTTTGCGCGCCGATACCGCCGAGCAGATGTTCGACTGGGCGCGTGCGCTCGCGGCTTGCCCGTTGCCAAGCGGACTCAACATAGCGATACTAACCAACGCGGGAGGTCCCGGCGTCATCGCCGCCGACGCGCTGGAAATCAATGGATTGAAACTCGCCGCGCTGAGCGACTCAACGCGCAAAGAACTCGCCGCGAGTCTGCCCGCGTCCGCAAGCGTGAATAATCCCGTAGATATGCTCGCTTCTGCATCACCTGATACTTATGCATCTTGTCTGAAAATTTTATTAAACGACGAAAACGTCAACGGCGTGATGGTGATTCTTCCGCCGCCGCCCATGTTCAAAACGGAGCAAGTTGCCGAAGCGCTGATTCCGTTAATCCATTCTTCTAACAAGCCTATTGTCATTGCGCTCATGGGTTCAACATTGGTGGAAAAAGCGGATGAAGCATTTAGACGCGCTAACGTTCAAACGTATCCCTTCCCTGAGCGGGCGGCTTCGGCGTTGTCGGCGCTGGCGAAAAGACAAAAGTTTTTAGCCACTGAGCCACAGAATCACAGAGAATTAAAAACTCCGAGTCTCCGCGACTCTGTGGCTAATCTTTCTGCTGATGAAATGCTTGCTGGCTACGGAATCCCAACCGTGCCGATTAAACTTGCGCGTGATGAAAATGAATCTATTGCAATTGCAGCCGAACTTGGCTTTCCGCTTGTAATGAAAATCGCCTCGCCTGATATTTCGCATAAATCGGATGTGGGCGGCGTGATGTTAAATATCAACGACGTTGAATCTCTCAAAAGCGCTTACGCGCAGATGATGGCGCATATTAAATCTGTTAAGCCTGAAGCAAAGATTGAAGGCGTGTATCTTCAACATCAAGTGGAGCAGGGACAGGAAGTCATCGTGGGCATGGCGCGCGATCCGCTGTTTGGAGCGCTGATGATGTTCGGCTCAGGCGGCGTGGAGGTGGAAGGTCTGCGCGATGTGGCGTTCGCGCTCGCCCCGCTGAATCAACTTGAAGCGGAGGAAATGATCCGCGCTACTTGGGCGGGCAGAAAATTAAAAGGGTTTAGAAACATTCCGC
>JAVHOY010000353.1:0-5802 GCA_036170295.1 bacterium | reverse complement strand
CTCGGCGCGTTATTTCACCTGCGCGCGCAAAAAAACCTTGACCTTAGAAATCAGTTCCCCGATCACAGATCCAACTACTTCACATTTTGGCTTTCGGGTCGCATGGCATTAAACGGGGAAAATCCGTATGACGAAAAACAATACCTTGCCGGTCACGATTTTTACGGCGTGACGTGGAAGCCGAACAAAATATTTCCCTATCCAGTTTCTCTATCGCTTTTTATGATTCCGCTCGGCGCGCTCCCGCTTTCCAAATCCTATTATGTTTGGCAGATCGTTTCTCAAATCATCGTCGCGCTGACCGTGTTCATCCTTTTAGATCGGTGGAAAGAGCCCGCGCAAAGCCGTTTGCTCATTCCGCTGATGATTTTTTTTCTATTCTTCGCGCCCATCTATTTAACTTTACAAATCGGTTCCATCGGAGCGTTGACTCTATTATTTATACTCATCTCGTTGCTTTTATTTGAAAAAGGAAAATCATTACCCGCAGGCATTTTTCTTTCGCTGACCATGCTCAAACCTCCGCAAGGAATCACAATCCTTTTGCTTGCGGGCGTATGGCTGCTCGCGCGCCAAGATTGGAAAGCGCTGCAAGGAATTATCTACGGCGGGCTTGGAATTCTGATCGTCGGTATGATTCAAGACCCGCTGTGGATCTTCAAATTCAACGCGGCGAGTCAAGCCGTGATGGGACGCACTTTGGGCGTCCATTCAAACGTGTGGGCGTATTCATATTTGATCTGTCGCGGAACTTCGCCCTGCTCCGCGCTGCTCGGCGGCGTCAGCGCGTTGACTCTGCTTGGGCTGTGCGGATTCTACCTTTGGAAGAATCGCGCGCGCCTCTCCGCATGGCAAGCGTTCAATATCATCATTCCCGTCGGCTTTGTATCTACAATTTATTTATGGGGATACGATCAAATTTTATACGTCATTCCCATCGTATGGATTGTCGGCGCGCTGACGGAAAAATATAAAAGTTATATTCAAGCGTTTACATTTCTGATTGCAATCGAAGCCGTCTCATTTGCGGCGCTGGCGCTGCAAACCTATATGCCAAACGACCTTTGGAATATAGGAACTACGCTCGTTACAACTGGAATGGTTTTATGGCTCAACTATTTTCCCCACACTAAACAGCGCGCATAGCGCAGGTCAGATTGACAATTCGACCTGCGCTGCGCGGCTACAGATCAACGCTTTCGTGTAAGTCGGGATAATGAACGTTGTTTAATTTTTGTCCGTTCAGCAACCCCTTTAACGTCATGGCTTGTTTTTCTTCGCCATGCACTAAAAAGATTTGTTTGACCGAATCCTTGACATTCATCGCGTATTTCAACAACAAGTCTTGTCCCGCATGACCCGAAAGCCCGCCGATAGTGGCAACCTCGCATTTGCGTTCGTATTTCTCGCCAAAGATAAAAACCTGCTCTTCGCGGTCAGCCAGTCTGCGCCCCAGCGTATCAGGCGCTTGCCATGAGACAATGCAAATTGTATTTTTGGGGTTGCCAATATTATTGCGGATGTGATGCACAACGCGCCCCGTTTCCGCCATGCCCGAAGCGGAAATAATAATCATCGGCTCTTTGCGCTCGTTCAACGCTTTAGACTCTTCCACCGATTTGACGTAAGTTAACATATTGAAATCCAACGCGGGATGACGCGCTTCCAGCACAAACTGGCGCGTTTCCTCATCGTAACATTCAGGGTGATTTTTGAATACCTGCGAAGCCTTCACCGCCAGCGGGCTGTCCACAAACACAGGCGTTTTTGGAATTTCATTTTCCTGCATCATTTGATTCAGATACAAAACAATTTCCTGCGTGCGTCCCACTGCAAAAGCAGGCACGATCACTTTTCCGCCGCGCTCCAAAGTTTTCTTGACCACATTCTTAAATTCAACAAAAGCCTTATCGGGATCGTCATGACGTTTGTCGCCATAAGTGGATTCCATGATCATATAATCCGCACGGTCAGGCAACACTGGGTCGCGCAACAAAGGCAACTTATATCTGCCAATATCGCCCGAAAAACACAAGCGGAATTTTTTGCCGCGCTCTTCAATATCCAGCGAAATTCCCGCCGAGCCCAAGATATGTCCCGCTTCATAAAAACGCGCAACCACGCCGCGAATCGGCTCAAAGGCTTCGCCGTAATCTTTCCCGTCGAATAAACCTGCGACCTTATCCGCGTCAGCCTGCGTATACAACGGCGCGATGGGAGACTCGCCATGCTGCGCGCGCTTCTTATTGACAAACTCCGCGTCAGACTCTTGAATGTGCGCCGAATCTGCAACCATCAAGCTCGCCAAATCAACCGTTGCGCGAGTCGCGTAAATTTTTTTCTCAAAACCTTTTTTCACAAGATTGGGCAAATTGCCCGAATGATCAATATGCGCGTGCGAAAGAATAACCGCGTCCACTCCCCGCGGGTCATATTTAAAATTCAAATTGCGCTCGTAAGCCTCGGCGCGTCTGCCCTGATACATCCCGCAATCCAAAAGTAATTTCGCGCCGTTGATTTCCAGCAAATGTTGGCTGCCCGTCACCGTATGCGCCGCGCCATGAAAACTAATTCGCATTTTTGCCTCCGAACAATTTCAAAATCTGCGCGCCGTATTTCTCCACACGCGACGGCGTGTCTTTCATCAACAAGTTTAATTCGTCCATATCTTTTGGCGGATTTTCAGAAAGGATCGTCAAATAAGGTTTCGGCAAAATCACGTCGGACTCGACGCCCGACTCGATCCCGATTTTTTTTCTCCACACTTTTAATTTTTCCACCCGACGCAGAAACGCGTCGTTCTTGACTTCAATCTGCTTGCGCTGAACCAGCGGAGCCTCTGCCCCGCGCTTGACCGCCGCCAGCACAGCCTCGCCCCATAGATGAATTTGTTTCTCGCTCAAGCCCACCGCAGAAAGGTCAACGTTGCGAGTCGGCGGATTTTTAGATAGGGTCACAAACACATCGTCCATAATCACTTTATAAGGCGGACGATTAAGCCGTTCCGCTTCGCGGTCGCGCCAGTTGCATAAATGCGCCACAATCGTTAACTCGCGCAAGCTCAAGTCTTTGCGAGCCGCAAAGCGTTCCCACGAATCGCCGTTCACCTTGCGCTTCGCTTCCTCAAAAAAACAAGCGCGCGCAAAATCTTCTTGAGCGACTTGCAGCCGCTTCTTTTCGATTAACTCCGCTTCGAGAACGTCGCGCAAATTAAAAAGATAATGCGTATCCAACCGCGCATAGTGGATTTGCTCTTTCGTCAGCGGGCGCTCCGCCCAATTCGCTTTTTGGTAGCGCTTATCTGTGCGGATGCCAAACTTTGCGCCGAGCAACCGATCCAACCCGACGGCGCGATACCCCAATATGCGCGCCGCGTGCATCGTATCAAATAAGTTAGCGAACGCGAATCTAAAATCGCGTCGCAAACAGATCAAATCGTATTCTGCGGCGTGAAATATTTTTTCGATATTTGGGTTTGAAAAAATGGGAGCGAGCAAACTAAGGTCTTTCAACGCAAGCGGATCAACCAAATAATCGGTTGTCGCTGAAGAAAATTGCGCTAAACAAACTTGTTCTCGGAAGGCGTGCAAACTGTTTGATTCGGTGTCCACCGCCACGCGACTTTGCGCGGCGAGATCGTCTATCATTTGTTGAAGCAATTGTTTTGTGTTAACCCATACGGGCGGCTGTAGAAGTTCGGACATATTGGCTGATTTATACCTTTACTTGCGGCTAAAATTATAACGACCGTTCAAGTTCTTTCTCCATAACCATAGCGTCTTCGCCATCGTCATAGTATTTTTTCCAAACATCAATCATGGCGTAGCCTTCTTTCTCATATAACGAAATCGCGGCATAATTTGAAGCGCGCACCGTAAGACGCGAACGCGCCACGCCGAGTTTTTTCTCGCAAGCGCGAAGCAATTGCCGTCCGGCGCCGCGTCGCCTGAAGCGCGGATCAACCGCGATGGTGGCAATCCAACCCCAGCCTTGACTCGGGCGCGGGTCGCCGCCGACGAATCCGACCATGCAGTTATCTTCCACAGCCTTGAGCCGCACCACGTCGGAGAAAGTTAAAATCGCGATCAAGTCCATTAACGACCATGCGTCTTTTCCAAAACTTTCATGTTCCAATTTATGCAGCGCACTGAGGTCAAGGATGGAGGCTTTAATAATTTCCATAGCGGGAGATTGTATCAAAAATTGTAGGGACGCAACATGCTGCGTCCCTACAATTTGCGTCCCCATTTATCCCTTTGAGTTTTTACCGAGGAAACTGTCCAACATGCTGGTAAATTCCATCGGGAAGATGTACTTGGTGGATGGACTCGCGCCGATAGATTTCAGCGTTTCAAAATATTGAAGCGTCATGGTCTTCTGGTCAACCGATTTGGCGGCGTTGTAGATGGCTTCCAAAGCGACTGCAAAACCTTCGGCGCGCAATGCCTGCGCCTGCTTTTCGCCTTCGGCTCGCAGGATGTTAGATTGCTTCTCGCCATCGGCTGTCAAAATTGCGGCTTGCTTGGTGCCTTCAGCGCGATTCTTTGCGGCTTCTTGATCGCCCATAGATTCAGTCACCAGCGCGCGGCGGACGCGCTCAGCCGTCATCTGACGGTTCATCGCTTCCTGCACTTCGCGCGGCGGAATGATCTCGCGGATTTCGACGTTGGTCACTTTGACGCCCCAGCGTTCGGTAACTTCATCCAGCTTTGTGCGCAGCGTGGTGTTGATATTTTCGCGTTGAGAAAGAACTTCATCCAACGCGATGCCGCCGATTACGGAGCGCAAGGTGGTGGTCGCCATGCCTGCCGCCGATTGCTCAAAGTTGACGACAGCCACCACGCTGGGAGTCGCCTCGATTACCTTGAAGTACCACAAGAAGTCAATCGAGATGGGCGCATTATCTTTCGTAATGGATACCTGATGCGGCACCTCGCGGATCTGCTCGCGCAGATCAACTTTCACCGCGCGGTCAAAGACAGGAATCAGCCAGACAACGCCCGGACCTTTCGGTTTCTGTATCACGCGCCCAAGTCGAAAGACAACCAGGCGCTGATATTCTGGCACGATGCGAATCATGTTGAATACCGCAATCACGAGGACGAATAGCGCGAAGCCGACAACGCAAAACAAAACAGGACCTATATTACCCATAGTTGCATCTCCTTGAGATTATATAATTCATTCTACTTTTTCAACCACGAGCGTAAAGCCCTCGCGGCTCATCACACGAATACGACTTTCACTTGCGATCTTCTTCTCGCTGCGCGCAGACCATAACTCGCCGTTGACTTGAACGCTGCCTTCGCGATGAATTGCGGTGCGCGCTTCTCCAATCTGCCCAATTAGCGCTTCAATCTCGTTTGCGGGAGGCGTTGCGAGCGTATCCAAAACTTTTGTCGCCGCCACCCAAAAGAAACTCGTCAGCGCGCCCGATGAAACAAAAGCGAGGATCGGGTTTACGGAGAAAAATTCGTTCTTACGCGCAAACAAAAACACAGAACCAATCACAAATAGGAAAACAGAAATGCCAAGAAAAACCTTCCTGCGGCTTTTGACTGCATACGCAAATGGAACGACGCTCAAGAACAAGACGACAAACGCCCACCCGTTAACGGTCATATGGTAGATTGCATATCCCGCGAATAAAAGACAAAACACAGCGCCAACTTCCAACGCTCCCGTACCGGGAGCAATCACAGCCAGCGAAGCAAGCAGAATGCCGCCAAGCAGAATCAGATACGCAATATTCGGGTCTAGCAGAAAGTCCATTTACGCCTCGCTTTGATTATACAACGGATG